>NZ_JAUYVJ010000020.1:0-77300 GCF_030689115.1 Psychrobium sp. 1_MG-2023
GAAGCATTTTTATACTATGGCGGGGAGCTTGATATTAGAACCACGAAGAGGAAGGACATTCCCCCGAACGGTAAAGCGCAGACCTCAACGTTATGCTAGAAATAAAAATGCCGCTCACCTTAAGTGAACGGCATTACCGTGTTATGTAGCGTTTTTTATTTTACGCTGTTGCTTTGTTTCATTTATAGCAAACTATCAAGCAATCAAATCACAGTGATAGCTAATGTACTAACAGTAACGGCGCTCACTTTTCTCGTTATTCCGGTATTAGATTGGGCTTTACTGAGCACTAGTATTATCGAGATGGTCAATTATGGTCGTTATCATATGTTAATTGTCCAAATCATTTGTATCACCAGTGCTGTTATCTGTTTACTCATCAAACGTTCGATAACTCAAGCAGCCAGCCCAGACATACAGGGCTCCAGCGTTCCAGCCTAGAGTCCCCTGCCAGCAAGCCATATAAGACCAGTCGTGGAGTCAACTACTCCACGGCTGGTTTGCACGGTGTCTCGCTCTTTTGATTAACTTGTTGAGAGTAACGTGCTTTCAGCCAACGCGCCGCAGGCTTTTCAACGAAAAAGTGAATCATTATTGAGAGCATGACAGCAATAACAGTAATGAGTAGCACAAGTAGCGTGAGATTAACCTCTTCATTAAACGTGTTTATTAGCATATAGCCTATATGCTGATGAATTAGGTAAAGCGGATATGTCAACACTCCCAAGTAATAGCACCAAGATTGACGTAAAGGGTTTGTCTTACAAAATGCAATAACACAAAAGATTGCAAAGAACAGTGAATTAATCGTCGTAATAACCAGTGCGTCGAACTCAATATTGAACCAACGACTCATTAAGGCACCAAATAACGTTGACTGTTTGATGACAAACACATACGACAATAGCAACAAAGCAATGCGGTAATAGGAAGCACCGTCTCGTTTGATTAGGTAAAACACGCCACCAGCGGCAAAATAACCACTCCAGTGGGGAAAAATGGCCACAAACATATCCACTTGTTGCGCCCAAGGGTGGAACAGTGCTGCCGTTGATGCTAATAAACTAATGGCAATGATATGCTGAAAGTGTCTCATCCAGCCCAGTAATAGTACAACCAGTATCACCGCATAAAATTTAAGTTCAATAAATAACGTCCAATACGCGCTATCAATTGGCTTATAACCTATCACCTGATTAAGCATAGTCAGGTTTGCTACAAACTGAGCGAACCCTACCGTAAACACCTCACCGCCCCACAATAGCGTCACCAATGTCGTCACTAATAACGCTGCCCAATACGCTGGAAACAAGCGTGTAAATCTTGAAAACACAAAATGTCGTGCACTATTGTCAGCCACACTCATAAAAATAACAAAGCCACTGATTATAAAAAAATAATTTATGCCAACATAGGCATATCGTGTTACCTCACGTAGTTGCTCAAAATCTGCAGCGACAGCAAACTTCTCCATATAACCGGTATAGGTATAGTGAAAAATAACAACTAAAAAAGCCGATATGAATCGTAGTAAGTCAATTTCGTAAAAGCGGGTTTTCATGGGGGCTATCTCTTAGTGTTTAATTGATACGAAGATAAGTCAAGCAACACTATAATTCTTTGTTCTACTTTTCAAAAGCTTAACTTAAGCTAAATAGCAAAAATCGATAGTAAAGTATGAATAAAAGGGTGGAATAATATTTATTGCACTGTAATATCAACGCCTTCTTTATCGATGTAGGTTATGTAATGAACGCTGTTGTTGTTGCCGTTTTATTAATGTTAATTCTATCGCTATTGCGAGTGAATGTTGTTTTTGCACTAATTATCAGTGCATTAATTGGAGGGGTTATTGGTGATCTAACCTTACTTAACACTGTTACAGTCTTTAAAGACGGATTAGGCGGGGGGGCACCCATCGCATTAAACTATGCAATGTTAGGCGCCTTCGCTGTTGCAATTTCACGCTCAGGTATTACCGATGTTTTAGCTAATAAAATCATTTCAACAATCAGTCAACAGCAAACCGCTGGTCATGCCCATAATGATCAAGGCGTTGCAACTCCAGTTGTCATGGTTAAAGCCTCGTTACTTAGCATAATACTATTGGCTGCAATTAGTTCACAAAACCTGATCCCTGTTCACATTGCCTTTATTCCCATCCTGATTCCGCCATTACTTGGGGTTATCAATCAGCTTAAGCTCGATCGACGAATGGTAGCCTGTGTCTTAACATTCGGTCTGACGGGAACTTATATGCTATTGCCTGTTGGGTTTGGTCAAGTATTTTTGAATGAATTATTATTGACCAATTTACAAAACAACCAATTAGCCATCGAAGGAGATCAGCTACCTTTTGTGATGGCCATTCCCGTACTTGGTATGTTCTTGGGCTTGCTAGTCGCTATCTTTTTTAGTTACCGAAAGTCTCGCTCTTATGAAGATAAAACCTTTCATTTTGAGCAAAATTGCATCTCAGAGACTGTTCAAACCCGTTACCTTATTATTGCGCTAATCGCGATCATCTTCGCACTAGTCGCTCAACTCTATACCAACTCAATTGTCGTTGGTGCCATATGTGGATTGACTGTTTTCGTTCTCGGCGGTGTTTTTAAGCCCAATGAATCACAAGATATATTTACTAAAGGCGTTCAAATGATGGGCACGATAGGCTTCATTATGATCTCTGCAGCAGGTTTTGCCGAAGTAATGAAAGCCACAGGAGCCATAAACGATTTAGTGAGTGGAGTTTCTAGCGCCGTTGGTGATAACAAGCTAGTCGCTGCGGTATTAATGCTCACCATCGGCTTACTAATTACCATGGGGATTGGCTCCTCTTTCTCCACCATTCCTATTATCGCTTCAATTTACGTCCCTCTATGCCAAAGTTTTGATTTTTCGGTGTTAGCGACCGCAGCACTAGTGGGAACAGCTGCGGCTTTAGGTGATGCGGGCTCCCCAGCCTCAGACTCAACGTTAGGGCCAACATCGGGCCTAAACAGTGACGGCCAACACGACCACATTTGGGATTCTGTAGTTCCGACTTTTATTCACTTTAATATTCCTTTGATTATTTTTGGAACCATCGCTGCATTAATTCTTTAACAAACATACCCTAGTCCTTTCTATCGACGGGGCGGCACGACCGCCCCTCAAACCTGTGATAAATATAAAGCTATCTATTTAGTAACAAGACACAGCTCAAGTCGAACACTGATTATTAATTTGTTTTAGATCAATAGTATTTAAAAAACTAAAGTATCACTCTCACTTTTAATAGTAAGCTATATGTACTGCTGCTAACCTTGAAGCGCTATGCTAATTACAAGAAATCTAAGAGTAATATGAATATAACTGAGAGGCGCCAAGCCGCATCGAATGATCTACTTACGATTAAGCAGATCCATAATAACTTCGCCGATTTGGTGTCAAGCAAATACCATTCAAACGACTTTGTGCAAACAAGAAATGCATTTATTAATGATCGCCTACGATTTATGTGTTTATTATTTGCTATCGCAGTACCGGTCTCTACCGTATTCGATTTTCTATTATTTGAACAAGCAGTTGCAACTCACTTATTACCACTTAGATTTGCCCTATCAGGGTGTTTATTTTTGATCTATTGGCTCGCCAGTAAGAACTGTAAATCGCTTTTTACTAAAATGCTATTGTGCTGCTCCTTTTTAATGCCCTCGTTATTTTTTATTGGAATAGAACATCAGTTCGTCCAAACCAATACATCTCTACCTCTGACAATCACTATGATGCCCTACTTGATTGTCTCAATGCTTGGATTATTCCCACTCACTCTACGTGCAGGCTTAGGGTTGCTTTTTGTGATTTCCACCCCTGTAGCTAGCTATCATTGGTTGTTTCTTAATAAAGAAACCGTCACTCTGGCCCACCAGCTGTGGTTAATAAGTTTATTTGGTGGTATCGCAATATGGCTGCAACTAGGTCAATTATCCATGTTAATGAAGATGTATCGAGAATCGACCATTGACCCTTTAACAGGTTTGATTAACCGCCGCGTGCTTATGCGCCAGATTAATACCCTTACATCAAGGTGCATCGGAACCCCGAATACATTCTCTGTAATGATTTTAGATTTAGATCGCTTTAAACGTATTAATGATAACTATGGCCATCAAATGGGTGATACGGTTTTAAAGTACGTCTCTAACACACTAAAACAACAGGTGAGACGAAATGACATTGCCGCGCGTTTTGGCGGTGAAGAATTTGTCGTCGTTCTGCCTAACACTTCATTAGCTCATGCCAAACCGATCGCTAAACGGATCGCAGATGCCATTCCTAATCACCTTCTCGTATGTAATGAAGGAGAGGAGTTTTCTGTGACGACCAGTATTGGTTTAACGGAGTTTAATGATAATGATGATGCAGAATCGCTACTCAAGCGTGCAGATGAGCTGTTATATCAAGCAAAAAGTGCTGGGCGAAATACTATTAAAAGCGAATAAGTCGTTAAAATAGTACTTTATCAAGCGCTTCAAGGGATTGAAGCGCTTTCAAATTGATTTATCTTAATAGAAACGATGATTTTCTTTTGCCATCGTCTGTAGTAATTGACAAGGCTCGAATCGATTTCCGTGCTTTGCACTGTATTGATTAAGTAAGTTCACTAACTTTTCCGCCCCCATGCTGTCTATATAACTAAACGGGCCAGCTAAAAATGGTGGGAAGCCAATGCCAAAGATAGCACCAATATCACCATCACGCGCACTCGATATAATCCCTTCTTCTAAACACCGCACAGCCTCGTTAAGCATTTGCACCATACAACGTTGTGCGATCTCTTCATCAGCCACATTGACCTTGTTAGTTACACCTAACACTTTATAAACCGACTTATCGACTAACTTCTTACCTTTAACGTCTTTACCATATAGATAAAACCCTTTTTGGTTTTTCTTGCCTTTACGTCCGTCAGCCAATAAAGCATCAAAAGCACTTGGCGCTTCAAAGCGTTCACCTAATTCATTAAACAAAATAGGGGAAATCTTTGCGCCGACATCAATGCCAACCTCATCAAGTAATGCAATTGGCCCAACGGGCAAACCAAATTGTGTTAACGCTCTGTCAACGGCCTCAATTGAGTTACCTTCAATCACCTGCGCTGCCGCTTCATTCATGTACAACGCTAAAATTCGATTAACATAAAAACCCGCACCATCTTTAACTACGATAGGAGTTTTGCCCTGCTTCTTAGCAAAAGCAACCGTTGTAGCAATGGTTTGTGCTGAGGTTTTCTCATGGGCAATGACCTCAACCAATGGCATTTTGTCCACTGGTGAGAAATAATGTAAGCCAATGACATTTTCTGGACGCTTGGCCACACTGGCAATTTTCCCAATTGGCAACGATGAAGTATTTGACGCAAAAATGGTGTCTTCGCTACAGTGCTGCTCAATATCGCTAACCATTTGATGCTTTAGCGCTAAATCTTCAAACACCGCCTCAACCACGATATCAGCATTTTTCATTCCATCATAAGATGTTGTTCCAGTGATATTCATCATGTCAGACTGTAACGCTGCTTTGGTAATAAAACGGCGTTTAAACTTCTTATTTAATAGATCATAGCTATATTTCAGGGCTTGGTTGATCCCTTGGTCTGAAATATCTTTAATTCGAACCGGGATCTGTCCCTTAATTGCTGTCACATTGGCAATACCACCACCCATGAGGCCGCCACCAAGCACAACAGCTTGTTTTACCTCATTAGGTGTTGCTTGTGTGGTACCACACTCTTTTTTCATTTCAGTGGTGGCAAAAAACAATCGACGCAGAGCCGCAGACTCACTGCTCATGACTAAATCAGCAAAGTGTGCAGCTTCTTTTGCTAGACCTTTTTCATTGCCTTGACTAATACCCGTTTTAACACAATCAATTATTTTGAGTGGCGCCGGGTAATGTCCCTTAGTTTGCTTTAATACTGTTTGGGTCGCTTGCGCAAATAATACCTTACGACCCAGCGGATTACCCTCAAGTGCTTTGCCAGCTGCATCAAGCTTAACGTTCTTGGTTTTAGGCATCCCTTGAGAGGCCAACTCAACGGCAGTATCAAGTAAAATAGACTCTGGTACCATATCATCAACAAGACCCGCTTTAAGCGCCTGTTTAGCTCTTAATTGCTTACCCGTTAACATCATATCTAACGCTTTGGCAATACCGACTAACTTGGGTAAACGCTGAGTACCACCACTGCCCGGTAATAAGCCAAGCTGCACTTCCGGTAAACCAAGAACCGTTTTACCATTGTTGCTACAAACTCGAGCATGACAAGCTAATGCCAATTCTAAGCCACCACCTAAACAAGGCCCATGAATCGCTGCAACAACAGGAATAGAAAAGTCACTAATGCGATCAAACATCTGCTGACCCATTATCGAAATAGCCATGACATCGCCTTTGCTTTGACAGGCGTCAAGCATCGATATATCGGCACCCGCAATAAAGTTATCCGCTTTACCCGAAGTAATCACCACCCCTTTCAAGCTTTTATTGCCTTCTAACTCTGTTAATACTTGGCTGATTTCATCAGCGAACTCAGCACGTAGCGTATTCATTTTCTCGCCCACGACATCAATGGTGATGATGGCAATATTTGTATCTGTTACCTTTATGCTAAACGTACTCATTATTCAACCTCCAAAACCATCGCCGCGCCAAGGCCACCTGCGGCACAGGCCGTGGTTAATCCTAGGCCGCCACCACGGCGTTTTAATTCATTCAATACCTGTGCGATTAAACGAGTACCCGTCGCGGCAAATGGATGACCATAAGCAAGTGAACCACCCATTACATTAAATTTTTCCATATCAATTTGCCCAATAGCTTTGTTTCGGCCTAAGTGTTGTTGAGCGAATAAATCTGACTCAAACATTTTCATATTGGCCAGAGCTTGGGCGGCAAAGGCTTCATGCATTTCTATCAATGTTAAATCAGACAATTCAATACCCGCACGTGCCAATGCCAATGGCGTCGCAAATGAAGGGCCCATTAGCATGTCTTCCCACACGTCAATCGCCGCGAAGGCATAACTACGAATATAACCCATCGGCTGATAACCTAATGCTTTCGCTTTATCTTCTCGCATCATAATAATGGCCGATGCACCATCGGTTAATGCCGTGGAGTTTGCAGCGGTGACTGTGCCGTGCTTACGGTCAAAAACAGGTCGTAGTTTAGCGTAACCCGCTAATTCAGAATTGGTACGGATGGTATTGTCTTGGCTGATGATATTTTTATAAGGCTCAACATGCGCTGTCATCACCTCATCATCTAACATCCCTTTATTCCAACACTCAGTTGCTAGGGTATGTGAGCGATGTGCTAAAGCGTCTTGATCCGCACGGCTAATGTGATGTGTCTTAGCCATTTGTTCTGCGGTTTGTCCCATCGATAAACCCGTTGAATACTCAGCAACAGCTGGGGGCACCGGCAATAAGTCTTTAAGGCCTAGTTTTTTTATAATTTGCCAACGCTGGCCAAACGTACGCGCTTTATTGAGGTCAACTAATGAACGAGCGAGTTTTTTACTTACACCAATAGGGACCACAGACGAACTATCAGCTCCGCCAGCGATACCAATTTCACTAGTTCCGGATAAAATAGACTCAGCAACATTGGCTGTCGACTGGAAGCTTGTGGCACAAGCGCGAGAAACACTATAAGCGTCAGTAGCGACATTCATTCCTGTCCCTAAAACGATTTCTCTAGCGATATTCGGGGCTTCAGGCATTTGCACTACTTGACCATAAACCAGTAGATCAACCAACGCAGGGTCTAAATCACTACGTGCCATTAGTTCATTAACGACCGTTTTGCCTAAATCTACCGCTGGTACGCCATGATAGGCAGTGGCTTGTTTAGCAAACGGGGTTCGTAAGCCATCTATTATTGCAATACGATGACCACCCTTAGTGGTCAAGTCCTGAGTCGAGTTCATTGCTCTTTCCTTTGTTTAATCTAAGGTAATCACATCAATAATTAAGGATTTCTCTTAGTATTAATACGTTGAGGTATTTATTATTGTGATAATCATAACCTACAGGTCTGACCACGACAACCCTCAATTTAAACTAGCGTTTGGTTAATTAACTTTTAGATTGTATTAAAAACAAGCTAAAAACTACTATAAATACGATAAATTTCATGACAACGCTGGACGAATAACTCAATTTTGGGTAAATATAAGCCTCTAATTTTTCATTTACTTAACCTTGAGTTAAGCGCACGAAGCAACTAGGTAACTATCATCATTATGGCAATCGAAAAATTTAATCAATTAAAGACCTATTTAGACTCTCAAATTTTAGGACAAAGCGAATTAACCCAATCTATGTTGGTCAGTCTTCTTGCAGATGGGCATATCCTAGTTGAGGGTCCCCCAGGTCTGGCAAAAACACGTGCAATTAAAGCTCTTTCTGATGGTATTGATGGTAATTTTCACCGTGTACAGTTTACCCCGGACTTACTACCAGCCGACCTAACGGGTACAGATATCTACCGACCTGAAACCCATGAATTTGAATTTCAAAAGGGTCCATTGTTCCACAATCTAATTTTAGCTGATGAAATCAACCGTGCACCGGCAAAAGTACAATCAGCGTTATTAGAAGCCATGGCCGAGCGTCAAATAACCGTTGGCCGCACCACCTATCAATTACCAGAATTGTTTTTAGTCATGGCGACACAAAACCCAATCGAGCAAGAAGGCACCTACCCGCTTCCTGAAGCTCAATTAGATCGTTTTCTAATGCACATAAGCATTGATTATCCTGACGCTGCTACGGAACGAGAAATATTAGCCCTTAACCGTAATGAAGCATTGGATGTTGAGGCCGTTACCGCACCGTCACTCAGCCAACAAGAGATTCAACAAGCAAGAAAAGACTGCTTGGAAATATACCTAGCGCCGCAGCTTGAGGAATATATTGTGCAACTGATCATCGCCACGCGAAATCCAGGGCAATATGATAGCGCGTTAGCTAATTGGTTGACCTTTGGTGCAAGCCCTCGAGCGACCATCGCACTAGAGCGCTGTGCTCGAGCACGCGCATGGTTACACGGTCGTGATTTCGTCAGCCCCGAAGACATCATTAGTGTGACACCTAATGTGTTACGTCATCGTTTACTATTAAGCTATGAAGCTGAATCTGAAGGCATCACACCAGATACCGTTATTGACAAAATTCTGGCTGCGGTACCGGTTCCATAATCATGACGATTCAGTTGCCCCCATTTTGTAACGGTGTCAGTTTAACTAATAAAGAGTTGCTCGAGTATCGTGGACGCAGTGCGTTAATTGACTTATCCAGTAATAGCCAAATCAAGTCTCACATGGCTGGTACACTAGTTGCCAAGACTAAAGGCCGAGGCATGGAATTTGATGAAGCACGACATTATCAAATGGGTGATGATATTCGTGCAATTGATTGGCGAGTGACTGCACGTACAGGAAAAGTACATACCAAAATCTACCGTGAAGAGCGTGAACGCCCCGTTGTTCTGTTGGTGGATTTATCCCATAGTCAATATTTCGGTTCTCAACTTTTACTAAAATCTGTGCAGATTTCCCACCTTGCATCATTATTAGCTTGGTCAGCGATCGCCAATGGCGATCGGGTGGGTGCGTTACTGTTTAATGACTTTGAACATCGGGAGCTTAAGCCTCGTAACAGACACCATGGTGCACTTGCGATTGTTGAATACTTAGTGAAAATTCATAATCAAGGGCTTGATTATTTCAAACAAGAGCAACGTCAAGATAACAGTTTTGAACAAGCCTGCATTAGGTTGCGTCGTGTGGTAAAGCCCGGAAGTTTAGTCTTTCTCCTTTCTGATTTTAACCATATTAGTGAACGAGCGACTAAACAATTACAGCTCCTTTCAAGACATAATGAAATTATTGGCTGCCAAATCACTGACCCATTAGAGCAAACACTACCAACACAACTTCAAGGTGCACTTGCCGTCACTGATGGTGAGAAACGTAGCGAATTTATGCTAAATAATAAGCGCCGTGAGCAATACAAGCAAGCGAATAAAACACAGCAACAAGCGTTGTTTGCTCGTCTCAACAAACTTAATATCAAACTTATGCAATTTTCTAGTCATTTACCATTACTTGAGCAGTTAAAGTCTGCTGCTTTTGCCACTCACGGTGAGCAATCATGAGCACAGTGACTATTTCAGACTTAGCACCAATTGTATTACCCGAAGCTCCGGGCTTGTGGCCACTTGCACCCGGGTGGTGGCTTCTCATTGTGCTTGTGCTTGCTTTAATTGTGACTATGAGTCTTATGGTGATTAAACAACGACAATTTTGGCGCATCAAGCATTTAGCCCTGACCAAAGTACAAGCAACTGAGCAGGTTGGTGAAATTAATCAATTATTAAAGCAAGTTGCCATCCATTATTATGGTGCTAATCGTGTTGCTGCATTGCAAGGTCAATCTTGGACAGATTTTATTAATCAAGGGCTAAACAACGATTTAAAAACTTTAAACAACCAGATCAACCAGCACTTATACCACCGAGACAATAACCATTACTTGGAGCAGTTTAAACATATTGCCTCAACTTGGTTGAAGCAACTTGATAAGAAAGCGTTTAGAGAGGCGAAACATGCTTGAGTTTTCGTGGAGTTGGGTATTTTTCTGTCTACCCCTGCCCTTGCTTTGTTACTTTTTAATGCCAGCAAAACCAAATCAACAGATTGCAGCATTAAAAATCACAAATAGTGCGCTATTTCCCACGAGTTCAATCGGGCAAGCGTCAGCTAAAAAGTTGCCGTTAGTTATCGCGATTATTGTGTGGTTTTTGTTACTGACAGCAGCTGCCAGACCGCAATGGGTTGGTGAGCCGATTCCTGCACCGACAGAAGCTCGTGAGTTAATTTTAGCCGTTGACTTGTCTGCATCGATGCAAGAAGAAGACATGAAAATCAACGGACGCTGGGTTGACCGCCTCACTATGGTAAAGGCAGTCCTGAGTGAATTTATAAAAAAACGCCAAGGCGATCGCATTGGTTTAATTTTATTTGCTGATAATGCCTATGTTCAAGCCCCCCTAACTTTCGACTTAGAGACAGTCGAAACCTTACTAGATGAGTCATTTTTAGGCCTTGTTGGGCAACGTACTGCAATTGGTGAAGCCATTGGATTAGCAGTTAAACGCTTTGACAATAAAAAAGACAGTAATCGCGTGTTAGTTCTGTTAACTGATGGAGAAAATACTGCTGGCAATATAAGTCCACAACAAGCATTAGAACTGGCGATTGCGAAAGAGGTAACAATTTACACTATCGGTGTTGGTTCGGATAAAGGGAGACAACTGGGCTTTTTCAATCGCGGAAGTGGCATTGATGAGGACGCATTAACACAAATCGCCCTCGCAACTAAGGGTCAATATTTCAGAGCAACCGACACCAACGAGTTAGAACAAATTTATCAGCAATTAGATCAGCTTGAAAAAATTGAAGCGAATGAACAAACCATGAGGCCACAAACGGCATTATTCTTTTGGCCATTAAGTGCTGCATTACTACTGAGTATGCTGGCACTTGCTTTACATAGCTTCAGGGAGAAACACTAATGGATGTCATCATCGAGCAGTTTCATTTTTTACGCCCATGGTGGCTACTGGCAATATTGCCAGCATTGGTCATTGTGTGGCTGGTTTATCGACAACACCAGAATCAAGGTCAGTGGCACAGTTATTTACCGCCCCATTTGTCCAGCTTACTTATTGATGGAGCGCAAACATCTCAGTCTAAGCGATGGCTATTTGCATTAGTTATTGGTTGGCTTTTTGCAATAATCGCTTTAGCAGGGCCGACATGGCAGAAAATTGAACGTCCAATGTATGTCGCAAATAAAGCTCAAGTTATTATTACTGATATGTCATTGTCAATGTACGCGACAGATTTAGTTCCTAATCGTCTCACTCGTGCCAAATACAAAGTAACCGACTTAATTAAGCAACTTGGTGAAGGCGAGACTGGCTTAGTGGCCTACGCTGGTGATGCGTTTATCATCAGCCCAATGACAGAAGATAATGTTAACCTATTGAATTTGTTGCCTGCGCTTAATCCTGAGATCATGCCTGTTTTTGGTTCACAACCAAGTTTGGCCATAGAGAAAGCGTTAGCTCTACTCGATCAAACTAAACATCAACAAAGCCAGCTTTACTTAATCACTGATGGATTAACTCCCGAAGATGCACGTTTAATTAAGCAACAGCTTAAGCACACCCAACACCAACTCAATATCCTTGCCGTTGGTACTCAGGCTGGGGCTCCAGTCACATTACCGAGTGGACAATTACTTAAAGATGATAATGGCAATATTGTAGTGCCTAAGGTTAACTTTAGCCTGTTGAAGCGATTGGCCAATGACTTGTCAGGCAACTTTAGTGTGCTAGGTTCAAGCAACCAAGATTTAGCCACTTTAACGAGCCACTTATCTACTAGTATTTTCGATAGTAATAAGAGTGATAATCAAATGGGTGATAGCTGGCACGAAGTAGGCCCTTACCTATTACTTATTTTAATCCCACTGGCGGCGATGATTTTTAGACGAGGTGTATTGGCTATCGCCCTATTAACGGTTTTCGTGTCAACACCGCAACCAAGCTATGCTGATGAAAAATCGGCAATAACCCAAGCTGCCCCCTCGCCTACCCCCGAAGCAGAACAGCATGTGAGTGCCCAAAACCAATGGTGGCACAATTTGTGGAAAACTGCCGACCAACAAGCATACCAGTCTTTTAAAGAACAAAAGTTAAGTCAAGCAGCTCAACAGTTTGAAAACACTGACTGGCGCGGTGTTAGCTATTATAATCAAGGGGAATATGAACAGGCATTAAGTGCTTTTGAGCAACGCAATGACGCTAAGGCTTTATATAACCAAGGGAATGCCTTAAGCAAACTTGAGCAATATGAACAAGCAATTAATCGTTATCAACAATCATTAAAACAACAGCCGGATTTTGAACAAGCACAAAAAAACTTAGAGATAGCTAAAGCCTTGTTGAAACAAAAACAGCAGCAACAGGAAAAAGAGCAACAACAGAACAAAGATCAAAAAAATCAAGACCAGCAAGATCAAGAGAACAATGACAGCAACGATCAACAAGGTCGTGACAGTGACTCTGAGCAATCTAAGAAAGGTCAAGAAAACCCAAACGCTAATCAAAAATCTGATGAGCAGCACCAACAACAATCACCAAGTGATGAGACTCAAGACGAGCAAGGTGGACAACAATCGCAACAAAGCCAACAAGCTCAGAACAACGAAAAAGAAGATCAGGCGAAAACTGAAATGTCACCTGAAGAGAAAGAAGCACTTGCCAAGCAGCAGCAACAAGCACAAGCATTGCAGCAAACCTTCGATCAAGAAAATTTAACTAAAGAGCAGCTCCAGCACCTCAACCAGCTGGTGAAAAAAATACCGGACAACCCGTCATTGCTGCTTAAAACTAAAATGGCTGTCGAAGCTCGTAAGCGTCAATTACAACGAACGACTACAAGGAATAATCAAAAGTGGTAACGCGAATTTTAATCACCCTATTACTCTTAGCTATATCACCGATAAGTCAGGCAATTACATCATTGTCTGCCTCGCTTGATCGTAATCCAGCAATGGTCGGAGAGACCTTTACCCTGACATTGACAGCCAATGGTGAAGTTGAACAAGGGGATTTAGACTCTTCAGCTTTATTGAAACAGTTTATTGTCGGACAAACATCCTTCAGTGATAGCACAAGAATTGTGAATAATAAGATAAGTCGCCAAACGAGTTGGGCCATTCGACTAGTTGCGCGCACTGCGGGCACATATACTATCCCTAGCTTTGTTATTGGTAACGTTGCAAGCGATCCAATCACAATTGAGATCACCAAGCATAATAGTAATGCAGCACAGCCTCAGCAGATTAAGCTAGAAGCTGATATTGCCAGCGAACAAGCCTATGTCGGTCAGCAATTGCTTTACACGGTAAAGCTCTACATTGGTGTCAATTTACAACGGGCTCAATTACAGTCACCTCAGCTTGAAGGAGCTGATATAGCTCAATTAAGTGAAGATAAAGAAAGCTCCGAAATTGTTGATGGTGTTCGCTATCGTGTCATTACTCGCCAATATTCGATTCGACCAACGCTACCTGGTTCATTAGAGCTACAAGGTGCAATTTTCCAAGGTGACATTAGTTTAACCCAACGACATTCGTTTTTTTCAACAGGTCGCTCAAAGCCCGTGACCTTACTAACCGATAATGTCATGCTTGAAGTTTCACCTATTCCAGATGACTTTCCCGGTCAATGGCTCGTTTCAGATTTTGTGGTTTTAGAGGATGCGGTAGATACAACCAAAACCTATAAAGTTGGTGAACCTATTACACGTACATTAACGTTATCAGTCGCAAATGCCACTCCTGAGCAATTGCCCGAGTTATTGCATCAATATGGAAACCAAGTGCAAGCTTACCCTGACCAAGCTCAAACCAAACAGACTATACAAGGCAGTACTTTGATCGCTCAAATGCAGCAGAAAGTCGCTTTAATTCCAACTCAAAGCGGTGTAATTAAGCTGCCTGAAATAAAAATCCCTTGGTTAAACAGTCAAACACGAGAAATCGAATGGGCAACTATTCCGGCAAAGCAGTTGCAAATAGTCGCTGATGAAAATAAGAGTGTAGCCCCTTCAGTAACACCCGAGGTGACTGCCCCATCAAGCCCAATGCCGGCTCAATCTGTCGCCATGAAACCGCAAGTGATTATTAAGCCATCCGCGTCATTAATTTATTGGCAGATTGGCTGTGCTATCCTCCTCATAGGCTTAATCGTTACTGGGTATATTATTTATCGTCTAAAACAAACTCAGACATTACCTGCTGCCCCAGTCCAAGCCAACAACCATATTCAATCTAATCAGCTGCTAAGCTTATTATTGCAAGCGATTAAACAGCAGCAAGCGAGTGAAGTCGCTCGTTTATTTCCGTTGTGGCTCAAGCGTGATTACAACCTTAATACTGTTCAGCTAGCTGATATTGCACCCGAGCTATTGGCGCAGTATCAATCATTAGCGCAAAGCTGCTATAGTTCGCATTCTGCTAACATCAACTTCTCCGGCTTAACTCAATTAATAAAGCAGTTTGTTAGTGATCAACATAAAAAAAATAAGAATGAATTAGGTGGCTTATACCATTAGGTCACTCAACATTTTAGCAGTGCCAAGGAACACCACTTTCAATTAGTGAAAGTTTTTAAGAGGTAGCACGGTCTTGAATAAAGAGAAAGAATTAAAACAACAGTATCAGTTGTTAGTGAAACAATACCATGGCGATCTATACCGCTATGGCTATTGGTTAACCAACGATAAGCAGGTCACCGAAGATCTTGTCCAAGAAACGTTTTTACGTGCTTGGCGCGCAATTGATCAATTAGCTGATATTAATGCCGCAAAGTCGTGGTTAATAACAATCTTGCGCAGAGAGAATGCGCGACGTTTTGAGCGTAAACAATTATCTTTAGTTGACATCGACGATTGTGAAATTGCTGATGAACAAGATACAACAAGTACCGAGATTGAAAATGATGAGTTGCGCCAAGCTATCGAGATGCTAGCGCCAGAATATAAAGAGCCCTTAGTACTACAGGCACTACTTGGCTTTAGCGGTGATGAAATATCAAAACAGTTAGGGTTAAATAAAAATACTGTTATGACTCGATTATTTAGAGCCAAAAAGCAGTTAGCAAATTTATTGATGCCAAAAAATGCAGGACAGTAATATGAACCGTGAAGAACTATATCAAACCGCTGTTGTTGACCCCTATAATCAGCAACCTGAGTTTTTAGCAGCTATTGCAAAAGAT
This sequence comes from Psychrobium sp. 1_MG-2023, assembly GCF_030689115.1. Taxonomy (NCBI): domain Bacteria; kingdom Pseudomonadati; phylum Pseudomonadota; class Gammaproteobacteria; order Alteromonadales; family Shewanellaceae; genus Psychrobium; species Psychrobium sp. 1_MG-2023. The sequence goes on from NZ_JAUYVJ010000020.1 coordinate 15,904, forward strand.
CAAGAGCTTGCACGTGTCGTCGAAGAAGCTCAACAAAAAGATCAAGCGTTATGTGACTTTTTCACCAAAGAGGCCCCAGCACCAAGCGATGAGTTCTTAGCTAAACTCAACGCAATTGCCGAACAGCCGCGTCAAGAGAACAGTAAAGAAGTAGTAAAAGTGAGTTCAAGTAAAACAATTAAGCCAAGTTACTTTGCCCTCGCCGCCTCGTTATTACTGGTATTGTTCAGTGTTAAATACATTGGCGTTACACCCGAGCATAACCCAAGTTTAGCCAACCACGCCTTGAGTCACACCGAGCACGGACTTCCCTTTGCTGGTGTCCGTGATACCAAGCCACAGCTTAGTTATGTCAATGCGAAACTTGAAAGCTATGGTGCATCACTCACTAATATCAGCGGCATGGTGTGGGCCAAAGAGTGCGACTTTGAAGGTGTGATCAGTGCACACCTTGTTTATCGCCATAACGGTGAACGAATTAACGTTTTCATGGTGCCTAAAGGTGAGAATTTCGACTCATTCCAAGCGCAGTTTGCCAATGACAAACATCAGGGTGAAATCAAAGAATTCCCACAAGGTTACATGATTATTGTTGCACCTAAGCAACAACCTATTGAACCTTTTAAACAAAAGCTTGAACAACAGCTCATTTGGCAGGCATAATCACGCGCTAGAGCTCAATCTAAAAAGTGAGGCACAGCGCCTCACCTCCATAAAAACAACAAGAAGGTGATCAGCAATGGCTGTCGAAACCCCAATTCTTGTGACCTTTATTGCCTACTTAGCCCTAATGATTCTATTAGGGCTTTATGCTTATAAGGCCACAAACAATCATAGTGACTATATTTTAGGTGGGCGTAGTTTAAGTCCGAGTGTTGCCGCATTAAGTGTCGGTGCGTCTGATATGTCTGGCTGGCTATTACTTGGCTTGCCCGGTGCAATCTATACCAGTGGCGCCAGTGAAGTGTGGATAGGGGTTGGCCTCGTGGTCGGTGCAGCCATTAATTGGGTCATCGCCGCTAAGCGTTTACGTATTTACACCGAATTAGCCAACAATTCACAAACCTTGCCAGAATTTTTATCTAACCGCTTCAATGATCAAGCAGGCTACTTAAAGACGGTATCTGCCATTGCAATATTGGTGTTCTTTACCTTCTATACCGCATCTGGCCTCGTTGCTGGCGCATTCTTGTTTGAAGAAGTGTTTGGTTTTGATTACACCATGGCACTGCTGATCGGCACCTTGATTATCGTATCATACACCTTTGTCGGTGGTTTTTTCGCAGTGAGCTGGACCGATTTTTTCCAAGGCATTCTGATGCTGATCGCCCTACTCCTAGTGCCATGTACGATTTATTTTGAACTCGGTGGCAGTGACGCTATCAGCCAAACAATACCACCCGAGCTTTTAAGCTTTGCGCCAACGGCCGGTATTATTGCATTAGTCTCATCATTGGCTTGGGGCTTAGGCTATTTCGGTCAACCACACATCTTAGTACGCTTTATGGCGATTCGTAGCGCTGATGATGTAGCAACATCAAGAAATATCGCGATGAGCTGGATGACACTTTCATTATGTGGTGCATTAGCCACGGGCTTAATCGGCGCAGCGTATTTTGCTGCAGAGCCGCTCAACAACCCAGAAACCGTGTTTATTTTCCTCTCGAAAGTCGCCTTTAATCCATGGATTGCCGGTTTATTGATTGCTGCAATCTTATCAGCGGTGATGAGTACGGTCGATTCGCAATTACTTGTTAGCTCAAGTGTGATCAGTGAAGATTTGTATCGCCAATTTATTCGCCCAAAAGCGACCGACAAAGAATTAATGATGGTTGGGCGTATTGCAGTTGTCTCTATCGCCGCGTTAGCATTAATTATTGCACAAGACCCGAAATCAAGTGTCCTAGGCTTAGTCGGCTATGCATGGGCAGGCTTTGGCGCAGCATTTGGCCCGTTAGTTATCCTCTCCCTATACTGGAAGGATTACAATAAATTCGGTGCTATCGCATCCATAGTGACAGGTACATTAGTCGTTATCATCTGGCCTGAGCTAAAAGAACTTGGCGGTCTGTTCGCGCTTTATGAAATCATCCCAGGCTTTATCCTAGCGGCTATCGCAGGCGTTGGTGTCAGTAAAGCCACTGGCGGTAGCTGTGATAACGTCAAACAGCAATTTGAGGCGTTTAGCCAAAAGCTGTAATGTCACTTTCCAACACACAAACACTAAGAAGCCCTGAATTGTTCAGGGCTTTTATTTATCAGTTCGAAGTTAAGTTTTATTAGTCATAAGTCGTTGTAACAGAAATGTTATTTTTTGACTTTATCAAATTATTTGATCTGTGACTGTAACTTATTTAGTATTTATTTGTAGCAATTTTATAAGTGAGTCATTCACAATACCGAACACACTGCCAAACAAAGACTAAAACAGAGGGTGGTAAAAGCATGCTATATCCAAAATACATCGTTTGTCAAAATAGCTCTCGATTAGTCAAAGATATGTACCAATTAGTAGCAAGTAGCAAGTAGCAAGTAGCAAGTAGCAAGTAGCAAGTAGCAAGTAGCAAGTAGCAAGTAGCAAGTAGCAAAACAGTGTATATACAAAAAACTTTTTACAATAGATAATAACTTTATTTAATAGGGAAGTTATTCATGAACATTGCAAAATTTGTATATAAAGGTAAAAGTGGCTCTTTAAGTTTAAGTATGTCTGATTTTGAAGAAAGGCAAATAAACTCTCTCGGCAGTATGTTAGCAGAAGACTTGATTGAAATAGTTTGCTCCAAGCTTGAATCTAAAAATGTGAATATAGTTTATGAAATTAAAAGCAGAGCTCGCGTAGGCGAAAGAAATAGAGTTCCAGATAGTCAAACTCTTGCTGAAGCTCATGACTTTTCTGAGTTGAGCCTTTTTGAACATGGGCAGTGTGTTCTTCATGTTCTGTAAATACTTTTGCTAAAGAGGCATTTTAAGATGGAACTGTTAATTGATAGTTTTATAAATGAAGCTTTATCTGCGCCTTCGTTATTCGTAGATTTAGCTAAAGTGGAGCTATACATTTCTGAAAGCTACCGTACTAGAGCGTTAATAGAACTAATTCAAAATGCTGATGATTGTGGGGCTACTAATTTTATAGCTGTTCAATCTGGTAAGGATATAATTGTTGCAAATAATGGAAGAGATTTTGATGAGAATGATATATTAGCTCTATGCAGGAGTGGCTCTTCAACAAAGCAAAGAGGCGGCGGTACAATAGGCTACCGTGGCATAGGATTTAAGTCCACAGTAGGTATATGTCAAGAGATTGAAGTCTATTCAGGTGGTTATGCTTTCTTATTTTCTCGAGAATTGACAAAAAAAGCTATCGATACAATGGAAGATGTACCATTGATTAGAGTGCCTCATCGAGTTACTCAATGTTATTCGTTTCCGCCTGAATTTTTGGACTTTAAAACAAGATTTATTTTCAAAGATACTAACTTTCGGGTTGTGAATGAAGAAATAAGTAAATTAGAAAGTAGCTCTTGTATATTTCTTAAAAATATCAATAGCATAACACTAATAACTGATTCTTTTGACAAAAAGATTCATATTAAATCTTCTGATTCAAAAAAAACAGTTATATCAGAAGGTGCTCAAGAGCATTGGACAGTGTTAGATGACCAAAAACATGAAAGTTCATGTAAGATTGCAATGAAGATGAATGGATACGAAATTGAGGCGGCTCGCAAAGATGAGGCCTTGATACATGCATTCCTACCTACTAGGGAATCTCCCGGGGCTGCGTTAAAGTTTAATGGTGACTTCAGTACTGACCCTTCAAGAAAGTTTGTTGACTTTGATAAGAGAAGTGAAGATTCATTTATTTCGTGCTGTAGAATATTAGCTTTTTCTATTAAATCAGCCATTATTAATCGTTCTCATATCGGTATATTTAGGGTATTTGATTGTAATGGTTTTGAAAATAGAAAAAAGTTAAGAGATACTCTTATTGATGCATTGGATCATCGATTGTATTTTAGTGGCTCTTCCAGCCAGATTGATAACATTAGAACTTGTCCTGAATGGCTGAGTTATACGGATTATTATAATTTAAAAACAAAGAAAACACTTATTTCACAAGAAGTGATAGAAACATTTCCTGAACTAAGTAATTTCTGTAATTGGATTGGTGTTAAAACCTTTACTTCATCTGAGGTGCTTTTAGATTGTAATTTTGAAAGTTTAAGCCTTTACGGAGTTATGAGTGTAGTTGGCAACTATGCCAAGAAAAACAGATTTACCCTTGAGAAAGTACAATTACGTGAACTGTCCAACTTAAAAATTATACCGATAGATGGCGAGTTAGTTACCGCTAAATCAATGATTCAGAGCGAAATAGAACTTCCACAATCGACATTGGATTTAATTAAGCAGTTTGAGTTTGAAAGTGATATAAAAAGCTTATACAAATCTTTGGGGATATTAAGTAAAACTAATACCTCTAAGTTTGACTTTCAAAAGAGAGCCGAGCCTAAGAGTGCTAATGGACCTACTTTAAAATCTGTGAATGTAAAAAAATGGAGATCTGCTGAGTTGAATTTAAAAGAGTATTTGGCTCAATTTGATTCTGTTTTTAAAGTAACTGACGTAAGCAAAGCCCATGTTGGATATGACCTTAAAGTGCAGCTCAAATCAGGTAAAATACTGCACATAGAAGTTAAGTCCGTGAAAAGCTTGCAGAGTGACTTTGAAATTACCAATAATGAGTTTGCTGTGGCTAGCGATTTAGGAGATAGCTATTTTATTGGGTTAGTGATCGAAACAGAAAGCGAATTTGATGTAAGGCTCATTCAAAACCCAATCCAAAACCTGTCTTTTGAGAAAAGAGTTAAAGTTACCTCATGGGTATGTGATACTTACAACAGTAAAGTTAAATCTATTAAGGAAATATTATGATTGATATCCGAGAGCTAGTTGAGTCTGGTGACTTTTTTTCTGTTAATGCAGAAGACCCGTATGGTGATGCAAAATACGCAAGAATTAAAGTAGAGAACTTATATAAACTAAATTGGGAAGATATTGATGGGGTTAATGAGGTTGAAGATATTGATATAGGTGCAAATATCTGGATTATGGATATTACCGTTGTTAACTTAAATAAAAAGAAAATTTCAGCTGACCAAATAAAAGACTTAGTTAAATTAGTTGATGAAGAAGAGTTTGAATTTGATATTGTCGAGGACTCACATTTGTGCGGTTATTCTGACTACGCAAAAACTTCTGGCTTGAATAAACTCTATCACACAGACCTAAAGCCCAAAATAGCTAAAAAAGGTGCTTTGGCGTTTGAATTGCCTGACGGTTTTGAAGAGTTAAGTTTGAAAATAGAAGATGGAACTATTTGTGAGATTTAGCACTTTCATTTTACATATTTAAATCGAAATCTTTCTAGTGCGAATTAATTCAAACTATGAAATAGGAGGTCTTTCAAATTTTCGCTATATCCCTGAGCTTTTTCGCGATTATTTATATCCTTTAGAAAAGTTTTTAGTAACCTCTTGCTTTCGAAAACTAGTGTGACAACAATTTATTAAATTACCTTTCCGATATTGACTCTTTAATAAATATCCAATAAATACAGCTACTTATAGTTTTATTTTAAACGGAGGTTACTCCAGTGAAGCGTTCGTCCATGCAAAAAAATAAAAAGATACCCATAATCTTTTTATCGATACTACAGTAGGTTAAACGGCAAGACAACTGAGCAACAATATTAGAGTAGTCAGGGTGTCAAAGTGGAGTTATTGCGTCTCACTATTGTGAAATATTTATATCAAAAAAAGTTAATTGAATTGCTTCAAACCATGCCCAATAACTCATCACACTTTGCTAAAACAACCATATAAAACAGGGATGTTTTTTCGAGCCCCCATGGATGGGTTCACGGCGTGTTGTTGTGCAAGGTGGGGTGATTTTTTTATGTGCACAAAAGCTGAGTGGTCTTAGTTCACTGATTAACAGGCATCAGAAGATCCTGACTAACAGCATGTCAGGATGACGAGTTAGCGCATGTCAGGACGGCATAGAGGAACATACTGACATACTCCCCGGTAAATCATCACACTTTGCTAAAACAACCATTAAAAACAGGGATGTTTTTTCGAGCGCCCACGGATGGGTTTACGGCGCGTTGTTGTGCAAGGTGGGGTGATTTTTTTATGTGCGCAAAAGCTGAGTGGTCTTAGTTCACTGATTAACAGGCTTTAGGAGATCCTGACTAACAGCATGTCAGGATGACGAGTTGACGCATGTCAGGATGACGAGTGGACGCATGTCGAATGACAAGTGGGGGTATGTCAGGGCGACGATTCACCACACTCACAACAAAGTTGAGCACATAAAAAACGGGATGGTAATTAATCACCATCCCGTTTTTATGTGAACTACTCGACTAAAACGAACTAGTTCGCTTCGTTGTGTAAATCGATGTTTGAAATTTCAGCTTTGCTTTCAGCAGACTTTTTAGCTGAGTCATTACGTAAACCCGTGATTTCATCAAGGTAGTCTTGACTGATGTCACCAGTGACGTAATTACCGTTAAATACGGCGGTTTCAAACTGTTCAATTGAAGGGTTACCTTCACGAACAGCATCAATTAAGTCGTCAATACCTTGGTAGATTAACGCATCTGCACCAATAAGCTCAGCCACTTCTTCTACTTCACGACCATGTGCGATTAATTCATTAACGGTTGGCATATCGATACCATAAACGTTAGGGAAACGAATCTCTGGTGCCGCAGAAGCAAAGTATACTTTCGCTGCGCCAGACTCACGCGCCATATCAATAATCTGTTCAGATGTAGTTCCGCGTACGATAGAGTCATCAACCAGTAACACGTTCTTACCTTTAAACTCACTGGTGATAGCGTTTAGCTTGCGGCGAACCGACTTACGACGCAACGTTTGACCCGGCATGATAAATGTACGGCCAATGTAGCGGTTTTTAACGAAACCTTGGCGGTAAGGTAGATTTAACTCACTAGCAATCTCTAATGCGATATCACAAGAGGTTTCAGGGATTGGAATAACCACATCAATGTCTAAGTCTTCCCAATCTTTTGCAATCTTTTGACCCAGTTTCTTACCCATGTTTAAGCGGGCTTGGTAAACCGAAATCTTATCAATGAACGAGTCCGGACGAGCGAAGTAAACGTATTCAAAGATACAAGGAGCGTAAACAGGGTTTTTCGCACACACTTGCGTGTGTAGATTACCATCATTGTCGATGTAAACAGCTTCACCCGGCGCAACATCACGCATAAATTTAAAACCTACAGCATCTAAAGCAACATTTTCAGAAGCCACCATGTATTCTGTACGGCCTTCTTCTTCACGCTTACCTAGAACTAGTGGGCGAATACCAAACGGGTCTCTAAAGGCGATCATGCCATGGCTAATCACTAGAGCAACAGCGGCATAAGCGCCCTGCACTAGTTCAATGGTGCGAGCAACAGCATCAAATATTTGTTGCGGTTGTAATGCCATCTCAGGAGTAATTGATAGCTCGTGCGCTAATACGTTTAATAGAATTTCAGAATCTGAATTAGTATTAATATGACGGCGAGCAACATTGAATAAGTAATCTTGTAACTGCTTAGAGTTAGTTAAATTACCATTATGCGCCAAGCTAATACCAAACGGCGAGTTAACATAGAACGGCTGCGCTTCAGCAGAAGTCGACGTACCAGCAGTTGGGTAGCGAATGTGACCAATACCTACAGTGCCTTGTAGACGTTGCATATGCTTAGCTTCAAATACATCACGTACTAGGCCATTGGCTTTACGTAAACGAAAATTGCCATTATCAACGGTACAGATACCTGCAGCATCTTGACCTCGATGTTGTAACACTGTTAGCGCGTCATACAACGCTTGGTTAACCGATGAATAGGCTACAATGCCAGCTACACCACACATAAAAAAATCCTCATCTCAATATTATATTGAGTTAATTAAGCCTGCTTTGGTAAAAAGCTCGAGTTTTGTTTCAAGTAATCAAAAAACCATTCGATGACAGCGCCAAACTCTGGAATCAGCGTAGATTGCTTCCACCATTGTGAGTTTGAAAGTGTCGTAAATGAGTCGATTGCAAAAAGTATTGCAGATACAATAAGTACCCCGCGTAACGCGCCAAAGCATAAACCAAGTACGCGATCTGTACCTGACAACCCTGTTTTAACTACTAATTGACCAACGATATAGTTAGTTATAGCACCTAAAATCAAGCAGCATACGAATAGTGTTACTACGGCGACGGCGTTTCTGAGTATTTCATCGTTGATTTGAGTAAAATACACTGCGAGATCTGCATGAAAGCTACTTGCAACGAAAAATGCAACAACCCAGACAACTAACGATAAGGCTTCTTTGATAAAACCTCGTGTTAGACTGATTAATGTTGATAAACCAATGATGATCAAAATCGCATAATCGATCCAAACCATATCCATAATTGTGACACCCCTTGCAAATTTCCGCGAATTCTACCAAAGTTTACAAAAATTCATAGTAATAAGTTCGAGCAATTTAATAATTGCTCAAACATTATTAACTATGGAGTAAACGTTTCGTTAGTGATTCGCTTTTCTGATTATTTTTCTAGCGGATTAAACCGCGTGATAATACCTGAGTCTTTGAAACTGCCTTTTAATTTTTTATGCACTTTCTCTATCGACTGTTTATTAAGCTCTGGGCCAACAAAGACCTTGGTTGGCTTATTTCGGATCGGGTTGTTAGGCACACTAAATGCTGTAAACCCTTTACTACGTAATTTTGCTAACAGGCGTTTGACATTACCAGGGTCATTAAATGTGCCCATTGTAATAACCCAACCACTGCGCTTGAATGTAGGCTGTTTAGTCTCCGGCTTAACGACCGCAGAAACTTTACGTTCTTCAGGTGGCGCTGTAGCTTTGATTGAGCTTGTCACTACGGTTTCAACTGCACTCTTTGATTTCTCATGAACCTGAGAAATGACCTCTTCGGGCTTAACCGCAGGCTCACTGTTCTTTTCATTGCTCGAAAGAGTGTTATCACGCGCGTAGCCTTGTGCAATATCAATCTCAACTTTATCAAGTTGAGGCGTTTGATAAATCGGTTTTGCGGGGATTGTTGCAAAGGCATCGGTTTTACTTTGTTTTTTACCATCAAAAATGTCAGGTAGAAAAATGATTGCTAGTGCAAATAATACAATAGCACCAACAATCCGGTTTTTGATCTGATCTGTCACAGGTTATTCCTTGCAATAGCTTGCGCAAAACTATAATTGAAACCATTTGTAATTTCCAGTTATACCAGTTAAATGAGCTGGTTAAAGCCCATTCAGCTGATCTCACCAGTCAATCGAGTATGATGTTATTTTTGTTGCTCTAAAACTTCAGCAACCGTAAAGAAAGAACCAAAGACAATGATCAGGTCTTGTTCAGTCGCCTGTTGCTTGGCTGCATCTAATGCATCACTAACATTGTTATATAGCCCTTGTACAGATTCAGATTGAAGGTTTTTCTCCAACTGACTTGCATCAGCCCCTCTTGGACAATCTAACGACGCTAGATACCAATGATTAATATAGGGAGCGACGACATCAAGTGTCGAGGCACTATCTTTATCAGCAAGCATGGCACACACACAATGGATAGATTGCGCAGGGTGTTGTTTTAACCACTGAGCAAGGTATCGACCCGCTTCTGGGTTATGAGCAACGTCTAGCACGATATCAGGTGCATTTGCGATAGTCTGCAGGCGACCTAGCAAGCTCGTTTCACCCATTACACGTTTAATCGTGTCATGGCTTAGGTTTAACTCAAGTTTGTCAAACGCTGCTAGTGCCGTTGCTGCATTTGTCATTGGTAGACGCGTTAATGGTAGATCGGATAGTTCTTTATCATCAGTTTTCCACTGCCATAAATCACCTGTGTGCTCAAAAGTGAAATCTTTTCCTTTGTAAGCAATATTACAGTTAAGTTCCAGAGCACGATCGAGTAATGGCTGCGGTGGGTTAGGTTCGCCGCAGATAACTAGCTGATTTTGTCTAAAGATACCTGACTTTTCAAACGCGACAGCCTCACGTGTCGTCCCCAGCCAGGCTTGATGGTCTAGGTCGATGGTGGTGATAACAGCTAAATCTGCATCAACAATATTGGTTGAGTCTAAACGCCCGCCTAAACCGACTTCTAGAATAAAGTAATCTACCTTTGCTTGTTTCATTAAATATAACGCTGCTAAGGTATTGAACTCAAAATAAGTAAGCTCTGTGGCTTCGCGACCCACCTCAATTGTTCTTAGCGCTTCGATATGGAAATCATCGGCTAATTCTTGTCCATTGATGCGTAAGCGTTCATTGTAACGAAGTAAGTGAGGAGAACTAAAAACACCGGTGGACGCACCGGTCGCTAAAATTAATTGTTCTAGGATGGCAGAGGTTGAGCCTTTCCCGTTGGTTCCACCAACAAGAATAACCTTACCTAAGTCGTCTAATAATCCCAATTTCAAAGCAACAGCTTTAACACGGGTTAAACCAAGTTCAATTTCACTTGGGTGAATTGATTCTAAATAAGATAGCCAATCAGTTAATGATTGGCTATTAAGGGAAAAGTTGTTCATTTATTATAATCTTCCAGCTGATCATCGACTGGAAGACTCAACAACTTTAATTAGCTAACTTCTTCAGCTATTTGTGGTTGATTGGTCATCTTAGCCAATAATCGAGCAATTGTGTTTCTCATTTCTCGACGGTCAACAATCATATCGATTGCACCTTTTTCAAGCAAGAATTCGCTGCGTTGGAATCCTTCTGGTAACGTTTCACGAACTGTTTGTTCGATAACGCGAGGACCTGCGAAACCAATTAATGCTTTTGGTTCTGCAATATTAACATCACCAAGCATCGCAAGACTAGCTGAAACACCACCCATTGTTGGATCCGTTAATACTGATACGTATGGAATCCCACGTTCACTTAGCTTGTGAAGGATTGCACTTGTTTTTGCCATTTGCATTAAAGACATCAGCGCTTCTTGCATACGTGCACCGCCACTGGCTGAAAAACAAACAAGTGGAACGTTGTTTTCTAAAGCAACTTCAGCAGCCGCTACGAAACGAGCTCCTACCACAGAGGCCATTGAACCGCCCATAAAACCAAATTCAAATGAACATGCAGCAATAGGCATACCTTTTAAGGTACCTTTCATTGCAACCATCGCATCGTTTTCTTGACTTGATTTTTGTGCTGAAGCAATGCGTTCTTTATACTTTTTAGTATCTTTAAACTTTAACAAGTCTTGTGGTTGAAGATCCGCAGCTAGTTCAGTAGTTGAGCCTTCATCTAAGAAAGCTTCTAAGCGTTTACGTGCACTGATGCGCATGTGATGATCACACTTAGGACAAACTTCAAGGCTACGCTCTAGCTCAACACGGTAAATGATTTGATCACATTTTCCACATTTGCTCCACACACCTTCAGGGATGTTGTGACGACGTTGACTCGTGATACCGGTAGGCAGTATCTTTTCAATTTTTTCTATCCAGCTCATAAAAAAGGGTCCATGAGAGTTAATACTTCAGTCAAAAATGACATTAAGTAATATTGTAATTATAAAAATGGGCACTCAATCGATATAATTCAATAGCTCGCTATGAATTATTACCAATTAAGCTAAAACTTTTATTAGTGATGTCACAATGATGAGTGAATTTTTTATGATGATTTATCAGCACAAGCATCTCGCATATTAAAAGGATTTCCCTTTCGTTAGTTTTCACTAATTTAATATAATTAAATTAGCTCATTTTATGCAGGAGCAACATCAGACTAAAATGAGACGACATTAAAGCACAGACCGATAGTCAAAAGACATAAAAAACTGGTCATACCCTTGAACCGTCTCATTTTGTTAACAATTATTTATCAATCAGTTAAAAATAAAGGGCCGCAAGGTGGGCGTGGGAGACCAAATGATTCAGGATAATCAACTTCTACAAGGTATAAACCACCAGCTTTAGCCATTGCAGGTGCCTTAGCCCTATCTTTGCCATCAAGGATCTCTTGAGCTACTTTAGGCGGTAAACTACCTTCACCAACCTTAATTAACATACCAACAATGTTACGTACCATATGATGTAAAAAACCATTGGCTTTGATGTCAATGACAATAAACTGACCTTGGCGTGTGATTTCTAGATGCTTAACTTCACGAACAGCTGAGTGCGCTTGGCAGTGTAATGCACGATAAGCAGTGAAGTCATGGGTACCAACAAGGCAACGACTCGCTTCATGCATTAACGTTTCATCAAGGGGTTGATAATAATGACTAAGGCCTTCGGACAAAATAGCCGGTCTTAGGGCTGTGTTACAGATAATGTAGCGATAACGTCGCCCTGTTGCACTAAATCTTGCATGAAACTCATCGTCCACTATTTTTGCCCAACGAATGGCGACATCACTAGGAAGCTTGGCATTTACCCCTAAGGTCCAACCGCGCTCGCTTCGTTCTGCTGTAGTATCAAAATGAACTACCTGACCGGTGGCGTGAACACCACAATCGGTGCGGCCTGCGCATTGTACTGTAATCGGTTCATTTGCAATGGTTGTCAGTGCTTTTTCAACAACACTTTGAACAGAAATAACATCTTTTTGACGTTGCCATCCATAATATGCCGAACCGTTATATTCAACACCTAAAGCAATGCGCATATCTTTTTTAACCACCCTAATAAAAAAAACGCATTATCGCGAAATAATGCGCTTTAGCAAAGCAAAACATCACAGTTTAACTTTTTATCTTCGATAATAGCTTTTCAGCTTCCTTTTTTTGAGACTCATCACCTGTTTGGGTGACTTGCTCTAAAATTTCTAGCGCGCTATCTTCATCTTCGATCTCTAAGTAAGCACGCGCTAAATCTAATTTTTTAGATGAATTGTTTGGATCATTGTCTACATCCACACCTTCACCGTCAGGCAACATTTCAGGAAATTCATCCAATCCAATATCTAGATCAATATCTTTATATGGCTCGTCTTCAATTTCTGATGTCGCTGATTCATCGAGTAGTTTATCGATATCGATAAAACTGTTTTCTTTCGCAAATTTATCTAATTGCTGCTCTAACTCGATTTCGGCCTCATCAACAACTTCAGTTGGTTCACTATCAGATAAACTATCATTAGCGGTACTGTCTATGTCTGAGAAAACAGGTTTATCGGTGCTTGAGCTGACAGCATCGTCAACCTCACCAATATCAGCGTTTTCACCAATAATGTTTGATTCATCAAACTCCGACATTGACTCAGTTAAATCAACATCGTTTAGTGAAATGGCATTATCGGTTTCAGCTAATAACTGGTCAAGTTCATTAATATTGCTATCGTCTGTCTCTTGAGCTTCATTATTAGTATCAAGCATACCATCTAGCGCATCAACTAAATGCTGTGCTTCTTCACTCGGTGCAAGCTCTTCTGTTGCATCTTGTGTGATTAAATATGGCTGATCAACCACATCACTTTGCGATAAGCGTTCTAGTTCAGATATTTGTGCCAACTGTTCAGCGGTATTAGCAAACTCTCCCTCACTCTCTAATTCTGCTTCTGATTCCAGTTCACCTTGCTCTAATAAATCATCAATGTTATCTGCTGTTAGCGCTTCACTCGCACTCTTTACTTCATCATCAGGCAATGTCAGGGAGTCATCTGGCAACGATTCAGCGGTAAGTTCATCTAATCCGTCCTGTGCTTGTGTAGGCTCTTCAAGTTCAGGAATCTCAAGCTCGGTCTCTTCAAGAGCCGTGTCATCGAGTAATGCGTCAATATCATCTTCAGCAATATCTAGAGTACCGTCTTCTGGTGACTCTTCTGAGTCTATTAATGCATCCGTTTCTGCTAATATTGAATCAATATCTTCTTCATCGACGTCTACATTGTCTATTACTTCATCAAGGTCATCATCAACCAGTGCATCAGTTTCACTTAGTAACGCATCAATATCATCCACTGACACATCAGCGGACGGCTCTTCAACAATGCCATCAGTTTCCGCTAACGCTTCAGTTTCCGCCAGTAGCGAATCAATATCATCAGCGGCAACTGTTTCTTGAGCTTCGGCAACTAATGAATCGATATCATCAACAGCTAGTTCCTCTTCCGTTTCCGCCAGTAAAGCATCGATATCGTCAGCAGCAACCTCATCTTGAGCTTCAGCAATTAATGAATCAATATCATCAGCAGCTAGTTCTTCTTCCGTTTCTGCCAGTAAAGCATCGATATCGTCAGCAGCAACCTCATCTTGAGCTTCAACAATTAATGAATCAATATCATCAGCAGCAAGTTCTTCTTCCGTTTCTGCCAGTAAAGCATCGATATCATCAGCAGCAACTTCCTCATTAGTCTCGGCAAGCAAGGCATCGATGTCATCAGCTGCGACTTCCTCGTTAGTCTCGGCAAGCAAAGCATCGATGTCATCAGCTGCGACTTCCTCATTTGACTCTGCGAGTAAGGCGTCGATATCATCGGCTGCGACTTCCTCATTAGTCTCAGCAAGCAAGGCGTCGATATCATCGGCTGCGACTTCCTCGTTTGACTCTGCGAGCAAGGCGTCGATATCTTCGGCTGCGACTTCTTTATTTTCTTGTTCAGCATTACTAGCTGCGCTATTTGCTTGTTCTAATAAACTATCAATGTCATCTGAGTCTGTAAGCACTTCATCGTCAGCATCAGAATCCGGCAATGAGTCGGCTTCTGCCAATAATGCATCAATGTCATCTGCGCTGACAATTTCATCTAGCTCTACCCCATCATCCTCGGCAAGAAGAGCTTCAAGTTCATCCTGTGCCAGAATATCTTCATCTTCAGCAGGTTCCGAGCTATCATCAAGGGCAACTTCGTCGGCTAGATCGCCAGGCACTAGTAATTCATCGTCATCTTCTGGTGCTAGTAACTCATCATCAAGTGTATCGTCTAACTCATCAAGCGGATCGATTTCTAACAGATCATCATCTAGCGAATCATCTAACTCATCACTGATCAACAAATCATCATCAGACAACTCTTCTTCTAAAGACTCATCGTCTAAACTAAGTTCAGGCAAATCATCTTCAGGAACCGGCGTAATTTCTTTAGCTGGTTGTTGTTCAGCTTCAACCTTTTTCTTTCTTAATAACCAAAAAAATAAACCAGCCAACCCACCAACGGCTGGAATGCTAGAGATTGCAGCAATGAACCAACCATTATTGAAAATTGATTCATGCTTACTATCTTGTTCTGCTTCGATATCAGCTAGTTGCTGCTTTAATACATCAAGTTCTTTATGCGCTTGAAGATCAAGTGCTTCTTGAACACGCATTGTATCGAGTTTGCCATTTAACTCATCAATTTGTGCTCGTAACGCTTTATTTTCATCAATCAATAGCTGCATATCTGTCATAGCAAGCTTTAATTGTTGTGCTGCACCTGGTGACTCTTCAGCTTTTACCTCAGATTCATTAACTACTTCAGTATCTAGCACAGCGTCTGTGGCTACAGGTACGTTAGTTTCAATCCGTGGTTTTGGTTTCGTTGTATTGGCGACTGGAGCCTTTGGTATGGCCTGTTTTACCGCAGGTTGGGCCGTTTCAATTTTGGATTTAGCACCCGCTAAAGTTTGGCTATCTTGTAGCTTCTTAAGTTTGGCTTGACTATCAGTCACTCCGGCCATATCCACTGCAGAAGGGATAGTTAATACTGAGCCATCGGTCAATAAGTTGATATTGTTGTCAGTAAAGGCGTGAGGATTCGCCAAAAAAATGGCGATCATGACTTGGTCAATGGACAGGCTAGGATCTGGACGATTATTAAAAGCTATCCGCCATAACGTATCGGAGCGCTTTATTGGACCATACATTTTTGTTTGAGTGAGCGCAGAACGTTTAATAATGGGCTTTTTCTTGTCTTTTGGCCCAACTAGCTCTATCGCAGATGCGTCTCCGGCGTGGCCGATTAGCAATAGCAAAAAGCAACCTAATAAAGTGCTATTGATAAATATACGCTTAAAAAAATCCATCAATCATTGTCCCTTGACAATAAGCTATTGAAATAGCAATAATATTTAATACTTATAACTGATTCAAAGTGGCCACATTTAATATAATCGCCAACGATTCAGTAATGCACATTAGTGAACTGTGCAGCATACCTGTTTTTTATCGAGATATTAGTGCCTTATAATATCAATAATAAAATTATAATAAATAGCATACCTCGTTTTTATTTAAGAGATAGTCTATCACAAGTTAATTTATGAAAAGCAAAATATGTTCCATCAAAGACGGCAAATAGAATATATAAAAAAAAGCCCTATTGATCATCGATTAATAGGGCTTTTCATTTTGTAGTTTATTGATTAATAGAAATCACGAATTAACGTTTCGGCAATTTTTAAACTGTTTAATGCCGATGTTGTACGAATATTGTCGGCAACTGACCATAAGTTCACTCCTAAAGGATGTGATGGATCAACACGTAGGCGTCCAACATGAATAAACTCACTGCCATTGGCATCTTCAACCTGAGTTGGCTGGTATGTTGAATCAAGCTCAATCACTTCAACTTCATCAAACCACTGCGTGAGCTGTTCTGGGTCAACGGGGTTACATGTTTCGATATTCACAGATTGTGCTAAGCCAAAAAATACTGGAGTCATCACACTAGTTGAATTAATCATCACTGAGCTATCAGCCAATAATTTAACACTTTGATCAATTACTTGCTGCTCAATATCAGTTAGGCCATTATCTTGTAAGGTGCCAACTTGTGGCAGAACGTTAAAAGCAAGCTGAGCTGAAAATGGATTATCTTCAACAGTTAAGCCATTCAATAATTTCCCACACTGTCGAGCAAGCTCGTTAATACCTAAATCACCTGCACTTGATACTGAATGATGACAGGTAACATTGATACGAGAAATCCCCACTTGGTCATAAATCGGTTTAAGCACAGTCCACAGCTGTACTACACTCGCTGCTGGGCTAATAATAATATTGGCATTTCTAAAATCACCAATAGCAGATTGATTTATATGCGGAATCACCATCGGGATTTCAGGGCGAGCATTAAAGGCACTTGAATTATCAATCACCGCTACACCAGCGTCTGCTGCTAACGGTGCGTATTTAAGTGACACTTCATCTGTGCTGCAAAAGAACACAATATGTAATGTTGACCAATCAAAATCTTTAGCAGCATTGATGGCAACATTTTTACCTTTAAACAGTACAGATACATCTTCATCGGCCTCTTGCTCAATAGCACGAAATGTATCTAGAGGGAATTCACGTTGTTCTAATAATTCAACCAGCGCCTTACCAATTGCAGTTGTGGCGCCAACAACGCCTACATTAAATTTTTCTGACATTTGTCTTCCACCCTTGTGTTATTGACTACTCTCTTGCTTTTCGCTTTTTGAAAAGCCAAGTTGTTGCAACATTTGTTGTTGCTGCAGCCATTGTTCGGTTGCAGCGATTGAATGTGCACTGAATTCGCGGCGCACTTTATACTGTTTTCTCAAATTATCAAAGCCTTTTGCATCAACACCGCGAAGTCGGCACAACTCGTCATCGTCTCTAATATCATAAACAAATTGAATAAGCTTACCCAACTCAGAAGGCGATAGCTTACTTTGAATGTTTAACTGACCAACACTCACCGCAGGTAATAACTGGGTTAATGACTTATTAATTGCCACATTATTGTTGTGACACCACTGTTGATACAACATATAAGTACCGCGCGCTTTCCCTTCTAGGCTGTAACCCGCAATATGTGGTGTGGCAATATCCACTAAATCTAGTAATTCTAAATTAATCGTTGGTTCGTTTTGCCATACATCAATCACAGTATAAAGCTTATTACCTTGTTGTAAGTGCTCAAGTAACGCCTTGTTGTCAACCACATCACCACGGCAACTATTTAGCAAAATAGTCCCCGGCTTAAGTTGTGACAAAAAGTCTTTGTTAACGAGGTGCTGTGTTATATCGTCACCTTGGCGATTGATCGGTACGTGTAATGAAATAATGTCAGCCTTAACGACTTCATTCATGTCCCGATAATCACCTTGGGTACCAGCACGTGCTAATGGCGGATCACAAAAGAAATGATCCACGCCCAGCGCCGTGAGCTTTCTAGCTAAACGCTGACCAATATTTCCAGCGCCAACAATGGCTACCGTCTTATCAGCTAATGACAGCTCAAAACGTTGAGCGAGTACAGACAAGGCACTTAAAACATATTCAGCAACGGCTGTAGCATTGCAACCCGGTGCGTTAGTCCAAAAGATCCCTTGCTGCTCAAGGTAAGCAATATCTAAATGATCGGTACCAATGGTTGCTGAGCCTACGAAGGTTAAGCGATTTGCTTTAGCTAATAACGATGCATTAACTTGAGTAATGGAACGAACTAATAAGACATCGACATTAATTAAATCATCTGGGGTAATGGCACGCCCTGCCATTTTTTTTATCTGACCAATATCAGAAAATAATTCATCGACATATGGCATGTTCTCATCAGCGAGAATGGTGAGCATCTAAAAGTGTCCTTATTGCAACCAGGGGGTAGGTCTACCTAAAATAATGAGCGAGATTATAGCGGTGTTTTTAACTTATTGCCTGTAAAAATAAAAAAACCGGATGAAATACCACCCGGTTTTTATTTAGTGTGCAGAGTGCTTATTTTTAAAGCATTGTCACAGACTATTTTTCAAATTTTTTGAAAATTAGTGTCGCGTTTGTGCCACCAAAACCAAAGCTGTTAGACATTAATGTCGTTAGCTGCTGCTCTTTTAGTTCAGTCACTAGCGGCAAACCTTCAGCTTCTTCATCAAGTGTCTCAACATTAATTGATGGAGCAACAAAGCCATTCTCCATCATTAATAGAGAATAAATTGCTTCATGAACACCAGCTGCACCTAGTGCATGACCAGTTAACGACTTAGTTGAACCAAAGGCTGGAATGTTATCAGCGAATAACTCTTTGATTGCTCCAAGTTCTTTAACGTCACCTACAGGCGTTGATGTACCATGTGTGTTGATGTATTCGATCGGGCTATCAGTTGTTGCCATTGCTTGTTGCATACAACGAATCGCGCCTTCGCCTGATGGTGCTACCATATCGTAACCATCAGATGTTGCACCGTAACCTACGATTTCTGCGTAGATGTGTGCGCCACGGGCTAATGCGTGTTCTAGTTCTTCAACAACAACCATACCGCCACCGCCAGAGATAACAAAGCCATCACGGTTAGCATCATAAGTACGTGATGCTGTTGCTGGAGCATCATTATATTTCGTTGATAATGCGCCCATTGCATCAAAACCCATTGCAAGTGTCCAATCAACTTCTTCGCCGCCACCAGCGAAAACAATATCTTGCTTGCCTAATTGGATTTGCTCTAACGCATGACCAATACAATGTGCCGATGTTGCGCAAGCTGAACTAATTGAATAGTTAATGCCTTTAATTTTAAATGGTGTTGCTAATGTCGCAGAAGCTGTGCTCGACATAATGCGAGGAACTACGTATGGACCAACACGCTTAACGCCTTTTTCACGTAATTTATCGGCCGCTTCTACTTGATCAGAAGACGACGCACCGCCCGTACCAGCAACAATACCCGTACGGAAGTTCGATACCATTTCTGGTGTTAATTTTGAGTCTTCAATCGCTTGTTGCATTGCTACATAGGTATAAGCTGATGCTTTACCCATAAAGCGCATTGCTTTACGGTCCACGTGCTCGCTAGGCTCTAAATCGATATCGCCCCACACACGGCTACGTAAACCATATTGCTCAAATTGCTCTGAATATGTAATACCACTACGGCCTTCGCGTAATGATTTGGTGACTTCTTCCGCGTTATTACCAATACTTGATACTACGCCTAAACCCGTGATTACTGCACGTTTCATGTTAATTCCTGTCCTATCTAAACTGCCAGCATTGTAATAACTTTATTACATCGTAGTGGTCAGCTTTCATCATCATTATTACTATACAATTGATATAAAACAATTAAATAACATAAAAAGCAATAATAAAACGTCATTTTATGGCCATTTAAGCTTACATCTGTACGCTGTTTTAATCATGGTACGACAAATTAAAATGATTTTAAACGGCTAAGGTTTCATTTCAATGAACCCAAGCGTTATAATCTCTTGGTTTTCTGCCATGAGTAATTAAGCGTTGTCACAGCCCATTGAATATGCCCAACTAAGTTGGAACGACCAAGGTGAACCTTCATCAACTCTTTTTGATGATTTATATTTTTCAACTACCGATGGTCTAGCTGAAACCCAGTATGTCTTTATCGAGCAAAACAATCTTCAGCAACGTTGGCTCAATTGCCAAGACAGTCATTATGTCATTGCCGAAACAGGCTTTGGAAGCGGTTTAAACTTTCTTGCAACCTGGTTAGCTTTTGAAAAGTTTCGCCAGCAACACCCATTACACATTCTAAAGCGACTTTTTTTTATAAGTTTTGAAAAATACCCGCTCTCTAAGCAAGATTTAAACAGCGCACATCAACGCTGGCCGCAACTCGCCCGCTATACCAAGCAATTACAGCAACACTACCCTATTGCAGTTGCGGGTTGCCATCGTCAAAGGTTTTCACTCTCCCAAGACCTTACAAACAGTTGCACGGATGCTGTTATACTTGATTTATGGTTTGGCGATATTAAAGACACCCTGCCTCAGTTAAGTTACCCAAGACAAGGTCTTGTCGACAGCTGGTTTCTTGATGGTTTTGCTCCGAGTAAAAACCCTGATATGTGGAGTCAGCAGTTATTTGACAACATGGCGAGAGTAACCAAAGACCTCGGTTCTTTAGCAACGTTTACCGCAGCTGGTTTTGTACGGCGAGGGTTAATCGAAGCAGGCTTTGTAATGACCAAAGCCAAAGGATTTGGTAAAAAACGTGAGATGCTCTGCGGCTTATTCAAGCGAACAACACAATCAAGCTCTACTCAGCATTGGTATCACCGACCAACATCAACAATACCGCTTTATAATCAGCCTAAAATACACATCATTGGTGGTGGTATTGCCAGTGCCATGCAAGCACTATCGCTGGCTGAGCGTGGAGTCAGCTCTACTATTATTTGTAAAGATGAACACCTAGCAGCGGGTGCATCAGGCAATAAACAAGGCGGCTTCTACCCATTGATTAATGCCAACCACGATCCATTAAGCCAATTCTATAGCCAAAGTTTTTTATTTGCCCAGCAGATATACCGCCCGCTGTGTCAATCTTTTCAACAAGCAGGTCGATTCTGTGGTGTTTTACAGGTCGCAACCACAGATAAAGAAAAAAAACGTCAACATCGCTTATTAAAAACAGAACAGTTTCCCGAATCTTTAGTTCACGGGGTGGTAGCTGAGCAAGCCAGTAAAATCGCCTCAGTCAATATTACCGACAGTGGATTATTTTACCCTGAGGGTGGTTGGTTAAATCCGCGTTTTCTCACGCAAGCTTTAGTTGAAAAGGCTCAGAAGTTGGCAACAGTCGATGTAGTTTTTGAGCACCAGTTACTTAAAATAGAGCAGCAAGATCAACAATGGCAACTTTCCCTAATAGATAAGAATAATGAGCAGCGAACCATCGCTAGTGACATAGTGATTTTAGCTAATGGCCATCACCTTACTGACTTTGAACAGACCAACCAACTGCCCTTGTACGCTACAGCAGGTCAAGTGAGTCATATAAAACAAACGCCACTGACTCAAGCATTAAACACAGTTCTGTGTTATCAAGGCTATATGACACCTGCATTTAATGGTGAGCACTGTATCGGCGCAAGCTTTAACCGAGATGTATCCAACCATCAAATCAATCCACACGAACATCAGCAAAATATTGACAAACTAGTGGGTGATTTTAACGGCCAATCATGGAGTCAATCAATAAAAGGCGCACCATTGGCTGGTAAAAGTGGGGTTCGAATGAGTGTTAAAGATCATTTACCAATGGTTGGTACAATACCTCAAGCCCAGCTAACCCAATCACTCTATAATGACTTAGACCGTGGAAGGCCGTCACATCAATACCCTTTAGCACCACACTACCCTAACTTATTTATGCTTGGTGGATTAGGATCTCGTGGATTATGCTCTAGCCCACTACTGGCAGAAATATTAACCAGTCAACTCTGCCATGAGCCTCTGCCACTATCCCAACGCTTAGTCGATCAACTCAACCCTAATCGTTATTGGATAAAACAACTCAAACAAGGTAAATCGCTCATGGGAGAGGAAAGCCGTTAATGTCAGTGTTCAAGTTACAGCAATTTTCAATTAGCCAATCCCAAAGTGCGATGAAAGTATGTACCGACAGCTTAATGTTTGGTGCAATGGCTCCTATTGACTTTAATGATACCGTACTCGATATTGGCGCTGGCACAGGGCTTTTATCACTAATGTGTAAACAGTTAGGCGCAAGTAAGGTGACTGCTGTTGAATTAACACCTGAAGCCGCTTGCGAAGCCGCGTTAAACGTTAGTCAAAGTCCTTGGCCACAAGATATCACAGTCATTAATCAAGACATTTTACTGTTTGAGCATTCTGCCCGTTATGACCTAGTTATATGTAATCCACCATTTTTTGAACATCACTTAAAAAATGATGACCCATTGCGCAATACAGCCCGGCACACCGATACGCTCTCCTTTGCCAGTTTAATAAAAATGTGCAAAATGCTGTGTGCTACACAAGGAAAAATATACCTATTAGTCCCCATACATACTGTTGATAAAATCAACGCATTAGCGAAGGAAAACCAACTACAACTGTCCAATCGAACCGATTTCGTCACCTTAGTCGGTGGGACCGCTAAAGTATGCGCATTAACGTTGCAGCATATTGATGACAAAGAACAAAACAATAATATACCCGGTCATCAGTTTATTAACATTTACCAGAGCCACCAACATTACACGTTGCAAAGTGAGGAGTTACTAGCTCCCTTTTTATTACGCTTTGCTAAAGAACCGGAATCTTAGACAAAAGAGCAGCCACGAATTGCAATAAGCGCTTGAATTAAAATGCCCTACAAATATACTTAACCAAAATATTTTCTCGATAAATGGTACGCACTTGCAAGCACGAAATACTCGATTAGTCAGCTCGTTTAGACAATCTGCCCCTTATGTTAATGCTCACCGTGGTAAAACATTCATTATTATGCTGGGCGGCGAGTGCATTGCTCACCCTAACTTTTTTAACATCGTCAATGACATCGCACTCTTAAAAACGCTAGGCATAAAAATTGTCTTGGTTTATGGTGCAAGGCCACAAATTGAAAGCGCACTAAAAGCACAAGGGATTCAGAGCCAATTTCATCAACAGCAACGCATTACTACTGATGAGACCTTTGAACTCATTAAACAAGTAGTTGGTCGTTTACAATTTGAAATCAATGCTCAGTTATCACAGGGCCTTGTCAATACACCAATGCAAGGTGCGAGTATTAATGTTATCAGTGGTAATTTTGTTACCGCACAACCCATTGGGGTTCGCGATGGCATAGACTTTCATTATACTGGTAAAGTTCGACGTATTGACACCCAAGGGATCAAGGATCAATTAGCGCAAAACTCAATCGTCCTTATCAGTATCGTTGGTTACTCTGTTACCGGTGAAAGCTTCAACTTAAGTGCAGAAGAAGTCGCCACTCAACTAGCGATACGTTTAAAAGCTGACAAGATGATCGGTTTTTGCTCAGAAAACGGTGTACTCAATCAAGACGGTAATGTCATTTCTGAAATGTTACCATCACAAGCTCAGCGTCGTCTCAATGAACTTGAATCGGCAGGCGAGATCATGACTGGCACCGCCATCTACCTGCGTGCGGCCATTGCCTCTTGTAAAGCAGGGGTACCTCGCAGCCATTTAGTGAGTTATCAGCAAGATGGCTCATTAATTCAAGAGCTTTTTTCTCGCGATGGTATTGGTACTCAAATTGTAATGGAACGTGCTGAGCAATTGCGCTCAGCCAGCATTGAAGATATTGGCGGTATTGTCGACCTCATTCGCCCGCTCGAAGAGCAACGGTTACTGGTTCGCCGTTCACGTGAACAACTCGAGATGGAAATTGATAAATTTACGGTGGTTGAGCGTGACGGGTTGGTGATTGGCTGTGCTGCACTTTATCCAGCACAAGATGGCATTTCAGCTGAAATGGCCTGTGTAGCGACTCACCCTGAGTATCGTAAAGCGTCACGCGGTGACGCGCTAGTTAATGAAATTAGCCGTCGAGCACGAGATTTAGGCATCAGTAAATTATTTGTGTTAACTACAAGCTCTATCCATTGGTTTAGGGAGCGTGGTTTTGTGCCTATGAGTATTGAGCAACTCCCTATGGAAAAACAGGCACTATATAACTTCCAACGTAATTCAAAGATCCTTATAAAAACGTTATAATACGCTACAAATATACTCATTGAACGATTTCAGAAAATCGAAATCGTACTATGGTGTTTACTCTCAAGTTATTGGTGATAATGAAGCATCTAACAAAGTTCCACAAAGCGCCAATTCGCGTGATCAAAATAAATCGTACTCGGGCGAAAATAAACCTTCGCCGCACCATGGTCGTGCTAAAAGTCGCGCTTGCGCAAGAAAAAGATGAAACTAAAGAGATGCTCGCTATCTATGGAAAAGCAACACAAGGTAAGGCAAGCAAGCAGGAAATGTCTATTGCTCACGCACAATTTTTTGACGTGTTAAAAGGAATAGGCCTTGGCGTATTTGCGGTATTACCCTTTGCGCCAATCACTATACCGCTACTGGTAAAAGTAGCGGATTTAGTGGGGGTCGACTTACTGCCTAGCTCTTTCTCAACGAAAAATGACAGTGACGAGACTAAATAACAATTAAAGTGAACGCTTTGGCGGTAACACAACACTTGAAAAAATTAAGCCCGCCACCAGTGACATAAAGATTAAGAATGACTGAGTACCAATATGCTCAACGGCAATAATGCTCTCACCAGAGACAACGGTATTTAAACCAATATAGACCTTACTCCCCGGCACTAAAATAACTAAACCTTGTAGAGATACCAAGATAGCAGGTGCATTAAACACGCGTGCATAAAGGTTACTAAATAATCCGACACAAAATGCGCCAAAGAATGCACCTAAAGCGATGCCAAAATATTCAGCGGCAACCAGACTCATACCAAATGCAATAAAGCCTGACATAATGCCCCATGGTGAGTCTTTTAGACGAATTTTAAACATGACTACTAAGCTTGAACCTAATAATAGAACCGCAAGCCATGCCGTCCATGGTGCAACGGTTTCTGGTTGAACAAACTCGACACTACCCCAAGTTAATTGACCTATTGCCATTCCTAAGACCGCACCAAAATACAGCTTAAACAACAACATAATCGCATCCATGATCCGAGCAGTGCCTGACATCAAATCGCGAGCCGCAAGTTCACGCAACCCCAAGGTTAATGCTAAACCCGGAATGAAAGCGATAATACTCGATAATACGACTAGGGGCATATTAATGTGGGGATCAATATGCATAATAGCCGTGACTAAAAAGCCTGAAATAAGTGACACTAATGGCTCTAACATTTTAGCAACGCCACGGGATTTCTCAGCCCAAAAGACAAAAGTATAGATGATAAGGCTCAGCAGCATCGACCACAATACGTCATTCCAACTAGTCGCCATCAGCATTGCAAATGCCCCGCCAGAGGTGCCAAAAGCAAGGAATGTCACAAAATGTGAATAGGGATTCGGCTTATTCTCAATATCTTCTAAGCGGTCTATTGCTTCGGCTAATGAGCGTTGACCTGAAGCGAGTTCTTCCACTAACTCATCAGTACGGGCAAGTGACCCGAGATCAAGGTCGCCTGGTTTCACTCGATAGGCATAAGTTTGTTGACTCTCATGTTCACCCTTTTGCCATAACACAAAGGTTAACGCTGTTGGCGTCACGATAAACGAGCCACCCAACCCTAAGATTTCAGCCACGTTCAATAAATGCGCTTCTAAACGATAAGCTGGGGTACCAAATTTATGTAATGCTTTGCCTAAATTAATAATAAATTTTCGGCGCAGCGCAAATGGGGTTGAAGTCACTATGAATCCTAAACGAGTGCACGACCAAGGTAATGCAAAAATATTACGAACCTGCTTGCCACAACTAATGTTGTTACGGCCAAATAGCTATAACGAACGACATCTTACAACTATTGTAGACAGGCGTTTAAAAAAGCGCGATTTTAATTAGTTTTAGCCAAGTGTAAAGCTTTTTATGATCTAAAATTGACTTAGCCTAAAACTAATTTTTTTTCATCAAATTATTGTATGAACTCTGTATGACAATTCTATTAATATTAACCACTTTCACCATGTGACCAAATCGCGAACTCATTGCCGCTTGGCTCGATAAAATGAAACCGCCGACCCCCTGGGAATGAGAAAATTTCTTTACTAATATGTCCTCCACCCGCAACCACTTTCTCATAGCTATCTTCAAGGTTATCAGTAATCAAAACAATCAGTGCAGCTCCCTGCCCAGTCGTTGACTTTTGGCTTGATAAATAAAATCCTCCAGCTAAGCCAGCATTAGAAAATGCGCTATATTCCGGTCCATAGTCCTCAAACTCCCATGCAAAAATACGACTAAAAAATGCTTTAGTTGCTGCTAGATTAGTCGCAGGAAATTCTACATAATTAATTTGTTCCATAATTTTCAGGCTCTCTAAAACTTTAGCCATTGACTGTAAAGGTTTCAATTTATCGTGTAAAGCGGCTATTAATTAGCCGTTGACGCTGGTATGTTTATTGTCATTAATCATTTGACGAGAAATAGATATGTTATCAAAGCATAATACTGGTTTGATTGTTATTGATATTCAAGGAAAGCTAGCACAAATAGTCAGTGATAGCAGCGGACTTCTCCGTAATACCACCGCGCTGATTCAAGGTGCTCAGCAGCTCGAATTACCAATCATTTGGTTAGAACAATTGCCTGATAAGCTTGGGGAAACATCACCCGAATTAGCTCAACTGCTTCATCCACTCCAACCAATACACAAACATACATTTAGTGGCTATGGGGAACCCGCGTTCATTGACGCTCTTGATGAGGCTAGTGTGGATCACTGGCTACTGTGCGGAATTGAATCTCATATTTGTGTTTATCAAACAGCCTTAGACTTAATCAAGCACCGCTTTCATGTTGAATTGGTCTCTGATTGTATTAGTTCTCGCCACCCAGATAACAAAACACTCGCTTTAAATAAACTACAGCGCTTAGGTGCTAAATTAACCAGTGTTGAAATGTGCTTATATGAGATGATCGTTGATGCCCACTCCGATGACTTCAAACCTATTTTACGCTACATTAAATAATCGCTTGTTAGCGATATAGATCACATGCATCGCAACAAAATACCCAGATAATCAGGAAAGTGGGGGCTTTTTACTCCACGTTGTTATTTTTAGACTATGGTTGATGTTTTACAGACGGTATTACATTAGCATGAGCGAGGGCTTTAGCATGATTACGTGCGACCAACATGACTATGTTGAGATTATTTGTATGTATAAATTCCGCGTCAAAATTGTTACCTTGACTCGGACAGTTCATCAAGGTACAGCCATTGACACTCTGCTAAATAAGCACCGTCAAGAATGTGTTTTAATTGAAACAACTAAAGGACATTTGGAAATCCCCCTTGATGGTATTAGGTATATTGATGTCTATATCAAACATGAGCCCGTAAAAACAATACACTTTAGATAAGTCAGCATTTAATATAACAAAAAAGCCTCATCACACCTTGGCTTCCGCGCCTATTACACTTGCCAATTATACGGATGCCGTTTATTCTTGCTGGCATCTATTGCGAGTCAAAATATAACTGTTACGTTGAAGGAAAAAACCGTGCATCAGCTTCCCGAATTAAATTTAAAAGATAAAGTCAGTGAACAAGAGTGGCAAACTCGGGTTGATTTAGCCGCTTGTTACCAACTGGTTAGCCACTTCGGTTGGGATGATTTAATTTACACACACCTTTCAGCGAGACTTCCCGGCACCGATCATTATTTGGTCAATGCCTTTGGACTGACATTTGATGAGGTTACCGCCTCCAATTTAGTGAAAGTTAATCTTGCTGGTGAAATCATCGATGATACTCCATTTACGATTAACCCAGCGGGCTTCACAATACATAGTGCAATACATCAGGTACGCGAAGACGCTCATTGTGTCATTCACTTACATACTAATGCGACCATTGCTGTGGCGACTCAAAAGAATGGGCTGTTACCTTATAGTCAATACTCTATGTTTTCACTTTCATCGCTTGGTTATCATGCTTATGAAGGTCTTGCCGTTAATGATGATGAACGAGTACGCTTACAACAAGACTTAGGTGATAAAAACCATTTATTATTAGTTAATCACGGTGGATTAACAGTTGGCCCGACAGTTGGTGATGCTTTTATGCGAATGTATGATCTACAACGTGCTTGTGAAATTCAGCTACTGATGCAGTCATCCGGTCAAGAAAATCAGTTGGTCCCCCAACCTATTCTTGACAATATTTTTGCCCAAGCAAATGTAGTCCATAGTGGTTCAACAGGTGGTCAAATAAGCTGGCCAGCAATGTTACGTAAGGCGTATCGCATTAATCCTAATTTTATAAATTAAAACAGTTTCTCAACCAGAGAAATATGGAGAGTTTTCGATGAAAGTTACATCGGTAGAAGTTTTTGATATCCACTGCCCTGATCGCCAAGGCTGGAATCCTGTATTTGTTCGTATTCACACCGATGAAGGCATCAGTGGTGTCGGTGAAGCGGGCCTTGCTTATGATTTAGGTCACAGTGCAGCGGCACATATGATTAAAGAGATGGCTGAGGCTTTTCTCATTGGCCATGACCCATTTCAAACAGAGATGTTGTGGGCACGCATGTTACGTGAAAGCTTTTGGGGCTTAGGCGGCGGTCCTGTTATCTATTCAGCAATGAGCGCAATCGACACTGCATTGTGGGATATTAAGGGCAAAGCCCTAAATGTACCTGTTTATCAATTGCTAGGCGGCAAAGTAAACAGTGAATTACGCACTTACGCATCACAGCTTCAGTTTGACTGGGATAGTGAGTTTAAAGCGCTTTCACAACCAGAACAATATGCAGAAGCTGCACACAAAGCAATAGCTGAGGGTTATGATGCGGTCAAAGTTGATCCTATCATGTACGATAAAGATGGTAATACCTACTATGAACGCACTAAGATTATTTCTCGCGCTGAAATGAAACTTTACCGTGCTCGGATGCAAGCCATTCGAGAAGCTGTTGGTGATGAAGTAGACATTATTTTTGAGTGTCATAGTTTGCCCGGTGCAACCACTGCAATTCAGCTTGGCGAAATCGCACAAGAGTTCGACTGTATGTATTATGAAGAGCCAGTGAATTACTTAAATCACTCTTTACATGCCAAAGTCGCTGATAAAGTCAGTGTCCCTATTGCTGGTGGCGAACGTTTATATAACCGATGGGCTGTGCGTCCATACTTTGAAGATCAGAGTGTCGATGTGTTACAACCAGATATTGGTTTATGCGGTGGTTTTACTGAAACAAAGAAAGTGTGTGATTATGCTGATATTTTCGATGTACGCATTCAAGCGCACGTTTGTGGTGGCCCGGTTGCAACCGCAGCCTCTTTACACTTAGAAACAGCTATTCCAAACTTTTTGATTCATGAGCATCATACCTATGCAATAAAATCGTGGAATCGTGAACTGTGTTTACAAGATCCACAACCGGTCAATGGAAAGTTCAAGGTCTCTGAAGAGCCGGGGTTAGGTATTGAGTTAAACGATGACATTGTTATGCGTTCACCGCGCTTAGTCATAAAATAACCATGGTTCCAATTAGCGTCGTCCTGAAAGTGTTTGGTTGTGGACGACGCTGCTATTAAAAGCGAGATTCCAGCTAACAACATGCCGGAACGACAAGAAATTTGTCGGCTTGAAACGCTTTATTCAGGATCTCGTTGTTGACATGACAACTGCTTCAATTGCACTGTAATTGGTATACCCTCGCCGCATTATCGTGTAACAGCCATTGCTGTTGTTGCTCAGTCAGCCCAAGCGATAAATATTGATGCCACAATTGATTGTATTGTTTACTAAACAAACACAGTGGAAAATTACTCGCTAACATCACCCTTTGTTCGCCAAAGAGTGTAATTAACGCTAAGACGACCTGCGATACATAGTCTGTATCATAGTGGCGATTAACCATTTCCCATCCTGACGCCTTAATAAACACATTAGAATATTGAGCTAAGGCGACCATACTCTGCTGCCATACTCGTTTATCCTCTTCTGGACAAAACCCGGCATGATTTAAAACAACCACTAAGTCATCAAGCTCAGCTAAATGGTTAACCAAGGCTTCAACTCCTGCACTATCAGTACCATTAAGTTGTGTTTCAAAAATAAATTGATATTGCGCTAAGTACGTTAAATTCTCCCTGACAGATTGCATTGATAATAGCTCATATGCCTGTTCATCTAAGATATGACGTCCACCAACGACTGACGAATAGCTCATGAGCTTATCGATAGCTTGTTTAAAGAGGTGCGGCGGCTGAGTAATATCAATTGCCGCAATACCTTTAAAGGGTAAAGTCGCATTTTGCGCTAACCATTCTATTTCACGCCAGGGTTGTTCGTTATCAAAACCAGCTTCAATATGAACAAAACCAGTAAGATTGAAGTCGTCTTTTAACGTTAATTCGGAGCAATCGAACGATCGGTTAATGAGTGCTTTATCTGACCAAAATGGAGGGTGTGATGGCTTTAACCAATCATAGTGGCCTTGAGTTAAGTCAAATAGATGTATATGTGGGTCAATAATGTCCATCAGCTAACCCGTTGTGTAGCCACCATCAATCACTTGCAAGCTGCCTGTGACAAATGCTGCATTATCACTTGCCAGGAAATAAGCATATTCAGCGACCTCATGGGGTTGGCCTAAGCGACCTAGCGGTTGTAATGCTGCTTCTTCCTGATGAATGATTGCTTTATCACTGCCAGACTTTGCACAATAGCTATCGATGGCATTGTGATAGAGAGGAGTCTCAATTGTACCCGGACATACCGCGTTAGCGCGAATATTATA
The DNA here is from genome assembly GCF_030689115.1 of Psychrobium sp. 1_MG-2023. NCBI lineage: Bacteria > Pseudomonadati > Pseudomonadota > Gammaproteobacteria > Alteromonadales > Shewanellaceae > Psychrobium > Psychrobium sp. 1_MG-2023. The sequence goes on from NZ_JAUYVJ010000020.1 coordinate 47,127, forward strand.
CTGGGCGTAGTCCAACGCTGTAGTCTTAGCCAACGATGCCAATGCATGTTTACTTAAGTTATAAGCAAACGAACCTGTTTTAGCCACGATGGCCTGATCTGAGGCAATGATCACTATGCTACCGCATTGTTGGCTTTTCATCGTCGGTAATGACGCTTTAATCGCCGCATAAGCGCCTTTAACATTAATGGCAAAGATCCGATCAAGTTCTTGCTCTGAGGTTTGCTCAATATTAGCTGACAAATGTACTCCGGCATTACAGATCAAACTATCAATACGCCCATGGATTTTTGCAATATCATGTATGGCGACCTCTACCTCTGCCACTTTACTAACATCACACTGAATAAAGTGTCCTTTATCCCCTGCAATCAGATCAAGGTTAAACACTTCATAGCCTTGGCTAATAAACTTATTGACGATAGCTAAACCGATGCCTTTGGAGCCACCAGTGACAATTGCAATTTTTTTCATTGTTACTCTAAATATTGATCAAATCATGTGAAGGTATGATGCCATGAACGGCGGTAAAATCAAAAATATACTCATTAATCTTTTGAGCATCTTAAACACAAGCTAGATTTAAATCCTGATTTATCGTTCGACTCCTTCAAGTTGCTTCTACAGAGGTTTTTCTCTTGATCCCACCACACAAAAAGATATATTGTATACAGATTATTTCGTACTACTTTTAAAATATCAGGAAGCTCCATGACCACTCAATCGATACTGACGCGATTACGTCAACAACACCTTAGTCCTCATGGTGAAAATCACGCGTTAGTCATTTTTAGCGATATTAATATTAATCATATTTCTGGATTCACTGGGCATGCAGCTACGGTATTACTGACAGGAACAACCAATTATCTATTAACTGATTATCGTTATTTTGAACAAGCTAAGGAACAAGCAACGCAATACAACGTTATTTGTCGCGACCGTGATCAGCAAAGCCTTGGGTCACTTTTGGAGCAATTATTGCGACAGGATAATTGCTCCACCTTAGCTTTTGAAGCAGAGCACATCAGTGTTGGGCAATGGCATAAGATCAGTGCTGATATCTCTTTATCGGCTGAAATGTATTCACCATTATGCGGTGCCATTGAAGAGCTACGCTACATAAAAAGTGCGCAACAAATCCAATCGATTGAACGCGCAGCGCATATTGCTGACACAGCGCTAGCGAATATACTCCCACTCGTTCAAGCGGGTATCACTGAGCGCGAACTATGTAATGAACTGGAATATCACATGGCCAAACTCGGCTCTGAGGGATTATCCTTTCCAACCATTTTATTATTTGGCGAGCGCAGTGCCCTACCCCATGGTATACCAAGCGATAGGCGGTTAACCGAAGGGGATTTTATCCTAATAGATTTCGGTGCTGTAGTTAATGGTTACCGCTCTGACATGACACGTACTTTTGTTTTTGGTAAAGCGACACAGCAGCAAAAACGCGTTTACCAACTAGTCAGTCAAGCGCAGCAACAAGCCCTTGATGCCGTCACCGAAGGCGTCACTGGCGATTATTTATATCAACAGTCCGCTTATGTGTTATCTAACAGTGAATATAAAGACTTTGCCGGAGAAGGTTTAGGCCATGGTATTGGGCTTGAATTACATGAACCTCCATTCATTGGGCCGGGCTGCCAATCAACTATTGAAAAAGGAGCTGTTATCACCATTGAACCAGGTATTTATATTCCTAACTGGGGCGGTGTACGTATTGAAGATGATGTAGTCCTTACTGATAAGGGCTTAAAAGTATTAACAAAAGCGCCAAAAACACTTATTGAGTTATAACTAACCACGCCCACCTAGCATTGATGGGCACGAAGCTACCTTATTCTAATCTGTCGGTACAGCAATTAGCGATCTCATTGCTGCTGACCTTGAGTACCAAAAGTCACAATCATAGTACACGTAGTAAACAAAGATCCCGGCTAACACACTGCCGGGATGACAGAAGGACCGCCGTACTGGCATTGTTTTATTCTCAAGCTCGTTGTTAGTCAAGCGCGAGATTCCGGCTAGAAACGTGCCGAAACAACAGAAGGCTTATTGTGTATGACCTTTTCTAAACTGTTTAATAGTGCGTTTTTGATTGGTGCGGCGATTAGCTTTTTTATCTTTCGGCGGCCGTTTGCTTTCACCTGACGCGGGCTTATCTGTTACTGGAAAGCCAGCCAAACTCAATAATGGCAGTTCACGTCCAGTTAATTGACGTATCGCTTTCAGCGCTTTGATTTCTCCGTGACACACTAACGAAATTGCACGGCCGCTAAGCTCTGCTCGCGCGGTTCGTCCAACACGATGCACATAAATAGGCGCATTTTCTGGCAAATCAACATTGATCACTAATGGTAATGCATCAATATGTATACCTCTTGCCAATACATCTGTTGCCACCAAGACTCTCACTGCTTTGTGTTTAAATTCATTTAAACTTTGTTCACGTTGATGCTGTTGTCGCTCACCATGCAATGCCGCAACACTGATCCCCGCTTTGGCAATTTTTTTGCTCAGGGAGTTAACATTATCGCGTGCACCAGCAAAAACTAACACTTGGCTTGCTTCATTATCTTTAATCAGAGCAATCAAGGCCTGCGCTTTACTACCTTTATTCACCAGATATAACTGCTCATTAATATTCCCCGCGACACTGTTTGCTATTTGCGCTTCCACCTTAAGCGGGTTTATTAATAAAGTCTTTGCCTCATCTTCTAAAGCCATCGGAAAAGTTGCAGAAAACAGCAATGATTGACGTTTCTTAGGTAGGTAGGTCAGTAATGTTTTTATTGCAGGGAGAAAGCCCATTTCAAGTAAGCGATCCGCTTCATCAAAAACTAACTGATTGACAGTACTTAAATCAAGTTCACCTTGATCTAATAAGTCTATCAGTCGTCCGGGTGTTGCAATAACAAGCTGTGGATGCTCCGATAGGGATGCGATTTGTTTTACTTGCGCTACACCGCCACACAACTTAACCACGTTGATCGCCAATGGTTTAGCAATCGCGTTTAATACCGCAGTGATTTGACTGGCCAGCTCTCGAGTAGGCACCACTATCAGCGCCTGAATAGCACTATTTTTAGGCTCTATTTTATCCAACACAGGCAGGCCATAAGCTAAAGTTTTACCTGTTCCGGTTTGCGCTAGCGCAATAACATCCTGACCTAATATGATCGGTGGAATTGCTTGCTGTTGAATAACTGTGGGGGTGACAAATTCCGTTGGTAATGCGTCAACAATTGACGTTGACAGTGGCAAAGAAGCAAATGAAGTCATGGTTGAGCACTCTTGATTATCACAGCGGCGCAGTCTAAACACCCTACCTTAATAAGTAAACAGTTAAGGCTCGATTTAGACAGTAATCACATCAGCGTTTTCGTTCTCTACATTATTTTTATGATGTTCGCTCAATTGTACTATCAAAAACTGTTCTTTCACTCATTACAGGCTATAATTCGCACCATAAAAAAAGTATCCATAATTAAAGTGTAGCAATAACATGAATCAGCCAATGATATTCGACCCTAAAGCGCCGCAAGCTCTGCCTGTAGCCGATGATGCTCGAGTCTTAACCCCTATTGACGTTGAGTCTAATCGCCTAGAATTACTTGCCCCAGCAAAAAATGCGGAATACGGTAAACAAGCGATTTTACATGGTGCTGACGCCGTTTATATCGGTGGTCCGGCCTTTGGTGCTCGCGCATCTGCGGGTAATAGCATTGAAGATATTAAAGAATTAGCGGAATTTGCGCATCAGTACCACGCGCAAGTCTTTGTTGCGTTAAATACCACGATGACCAACGATGAGCTTAAGCAAGCAGAAAAGCTCATTTGGCAAATTTATGAAGCTGGTGCAGACGCATTAATTATTCAAGATATGGGGGTATTACAGCTTGACCTACCACCCATTGCATTACATGCCAGCACTCAGATGGATAACCGTACGCCAGAAAAGACCGCTTTTTTAGAACAAGTAGGCTTCACTCAAGTAGTACTTGCTCGTGAATTAACCTTACCACAAATTCGCGATGTTGCTAAAAGCACTAAGATGCAATTAGAGTTTTTCATTCATGGCGCGTTGTGTGTGAGCTACAGCGGTTTATGTAATTTAAGCCATTCATACTCTGGACGTAGTGCTAATCGCGGTGAATGTTCTCAAATGTGTCGCCTGCCTTGTAATCTTAAGACCCGTCAAGGTGAAACTGTTGTAGAGAACGAGCATTTATTATCCCTCAAAGATAATAACCAAACGGATAACCTTGACGCCCTCATTAATGCTGGTGTTCGTTCATTTAAAATTGAAGGACGTCTCAAGGATTTAAGTTACGTTAAAAATGTTACAGCACACTATCGTCAACAGCTCGATGCTATCCTAGCGAAACGCCCTGATTTGGTTAGTGCGTCCCAAGGTCGCTGCGAGCATAACTTTACACCGGATCCAGAAAAAAGTTTCAATCGCGGTAGTACCGACTATTTTGTTAACGACCGTACCGATGGCGTCAGTGATTTCCGTACTCCGAAATATCTCGGTGAAGAAGTAGGAACAGTCAGTCGCATCGGCAAAGACTTTTTCGAAGTTAACTCACAACACACCTTTAACAATGGGGATGGCTTAGGTTACTTTACCTCAAACCATACAAAAGCCATTATGTCTGACCATAAAACTGTCGGTTTGCGTGTCAATCGCGCCGACGGTAACCGTCTCTATGTCACGCAAATACCAAAAAACCTAAAAGTGGGGATGGAATTATATCGTAACCACGATCAAGCTTTTGAAACGACTTTAGCGAAAGAGTCGTCGAAACGAGTACTCGATGTTGATATGAACATTACCCAAACTAGCAGCGGTTTTTCTTTAACGGTTAGTGATAAATTTGGTCACCAAGCAACTGTTACAATCGATGCTGAAAAGCAAGCTGCGCAAGATTCAGAGCGCTCATTAAAAACATTGAATAAGCAACTCGCTAAGCTCGGTAGTACCGACTATAAGCTAGACTCTTTAGTGACTAATGGTGTTGAGCAACTATTTTTACCTGCATCGGCTCTTAACGGATTGCGCCGAGACGCGATTGCGGCATTAGATATCGCCCGTATTGAAGGTTATCAACGCCCTAAACCGTGGCAACGTAATGATGATGCCGTTTACCCTAATAATAGTCTTAGTTTTCTTGATAATGTTGCCAATGACAAAGCTAAAGAGTTTTATCAGCAACACGGTGTGATCCATATTGAAGATGCTTATGAACACAATAAAGTGGTTGATGATGCCCCGCTGATGGTCACTCGTCATTGTCTTCGCTTTAACTTTAATCTATGTCCAAAAGAAGTTCCGGGGATTAAAGCCGATCCAATGTTGATTGAAATTGGCAGTGATACACTTAAATTAGTATTTGACTGTGTTAAGTGTGAAATGATGGTGGTCGGATCCAATAAACAAGTTAAGCCTAACGCGTCTTAGACTATCTTTTGTCATATTTTTCCATGTTGTGGCAAAACTGGGGCCCCGAATAAACCTCTTCGGGGTCGCTAACTAGAGGATCACCTGTTTCTCTAGTTAGCTTTTCTTCGAATCTGCGCTTTAAAGCAAAGTACTTAGACTGTCATCGCTCAATGATGCTACCTAAAGCATTATCGAGTTGTTGATACTTAAACTGATAACCCGCATTGATTAACTTTTCTGGAATAACTCGTTTTCCTGATAATAATAACTCTTCCCCCATTTGTCCCATAAGCAACTTAATCATAAACGCTGGCATGGTAAACCACGTTGGTCTATTGACAGCACGGCCCAAAGATTGAGTAAACTCTCGATTCGTCGCTGGCGTTGGCGCAGTCGCATTAACCGCCCCTTCAATTTCCTGATGCTCGATAAGGCATCTAATGATGCCGACCATATCGTCAATATGCACCCAAGGCATCCATTGCGCTCCGTGGCCAATAACACCACCCAGGCCTAACTTAAACGGCAACAACATTTTAGCTAGCGCTCCTTGCTGTCCTAATACGATACCCGTTCTCAACAAGCAGGTACGAATAGATAACGCTTTCGCTTGTAAAGCTGTCTGCTCCCACTGCTGGCATAATTGGCTGGCGAAGCTGTCATCACCAGCACATTGTTCATTGATCGGGTTACTCTCAACCCCTAGTCCATAAACACCTACCGCCGAGCCACTAATAAAAGTTAAAGGCTTATGCTCTAATGTTGAAAAAAAATCGATGAGTTGTTGTGTGGTGTTAATCCGACTCGCAACTATTTTATCGCGTTGGGCTCTACTCCAGCGCTTGTTAGCGATGGGTTCACCAGCAAGGTTGATCACCGCGTCAAAACGCTCTAACGCAGATAGCTGTGATAACGAATGAATTTCGATTAAACCCAAATCTTCAAGGCTGACAAATGCTGTTGAAACAGGTGCAGTACGTGTTAGCACAACAACACGGTGATTATCTTTCATCAGTGAACTAATTAACGCACTACCAATAAACCCCGTTCCACCAGTTATCAAAAGATTCATACTAACCTCGACTATTATTTATCGGTGATTTGCTATTGGCTGTTACTTATTGAGTATAGAGTAACATGTTGAGGCAAGGCGCTATCATTGTTAATTGGCTGCTTGTAATGTTTTCTTCACCTTGCGCATTGCCATGCCTTTCTTTAATGGTGAGAGGTAGTCGATAAACAGCTGACCTGCTAAATGATCAATCTCATGCTGTAATACAATCGCTAAAAAGTCATCACTTTCGATAACTTGTTCTTGGCCTTCACGATCAAGCCCAGTCACCGTCACCTTGGTAAAACGTTCAACATTAGCATAATAACCCGGTACTGATAGACAACCTTCTTGCCCTTTCGCTCTATTTTCTCCCGCGACAACTTTAGGATTAATTAGGATCAAAGGGTCATCACGGTTGTCAGAAATATCAATAATAATCACCGCCTGATCACTGCCCACCTGTGTGGCCGCTAAGCCAATACCATCATCAGTGCTGTACATCGTCTCTAGCATGTCATCAATCAACGATTGTACGATGCTGACATCGGTCACACGCTTTGCTTTCACTTTTAGTTTTTCATTGGGTGCTGTTAATATTTCTAAAACGGCCATTTTCTTTCTCAACATCATAAAAAGCTAATTGTAACAGTAACTATTGATTTATCGAGAGAATTATTAATTAGTTGATGATTATTAATCTTTGATTAGATAATAAAAAATTGCGCATTAAATAATGCGCAATTTTTATCGGGGCTTAGATAGATGTCAGCTTAGCTGCGTTTACGTCGGCCAAAGCCTAAGCCAACAAGACCTAAACCAATCAGTGCTAACACACCAGGCTCTGGAATCGCAATTAACTCTGCTTTTACTGCTATTTGTGTTGTTCCTGGCACTTCCTCAGGAGTGAAACAGTCGAGTGTTGCTCCATTATCATTACATACCACAGGGTCTACAGGATCTACCCAAATGCGAATTTTAGCGTGAGTACCATTGACATAAACAGGGATCACAGCAGAAATATCATTGACCGTATAAATATCATCACACACTAAACCACTTGGACTGCCATCTGCACAAGGAGATGAATTGATCGTCTCTTTAAAGTGAATATTGTTAAATGCAGTATCTGCAATCACAGTGTTAATCTTGAGTTGGTTAATAATGCCCACATCCCATTCTAGTGCGCGCGGAATAACGTTATTCACTTGCGTAAATAACTGTAAAGTCACTGGTGTATTGATGATATCGGTATCAAGCATTAAGCCAGAAAAATTTTCGACTTTCAGTGAGCTAAATGCACTAGGTGTTGGGGTTAAACTTCGATCCCAATCAAAGAAAGTATACGTATCGTGCCCAGCAATGGTATTGCCTGCTGTTGTATTGCCAAAAATAGGGTTACTGTCTACGCCTAAAAATGTATCAGGCCCTACAACTACATCACTTTTCAAAAAACCTGAGTCAAAATCCAGTGTAATCATTTCCCCTGCTAGTGTATTAACAGAGAACATTGAAGCGGCAAGCATACCGCTTGCGATGCTTAACTTTTTAATCAAATTAGTTTTCATAACACAATCCTTACGTTTGATCTATATGCAAGCCTAGTGCAACCTAAACCTTGGCCTAGTTACAAATAGAAACTAGAGCCACTCATTAGCATTGGTAAAAAGTTTCTATTCTATCTTGTTGTGACAGTGATTTGCCTACCACAATAACAAACCCCTACACTGTATAAGCACAAAGCAAGCCATAAAATCAATAACAATAAATATCAATCATTTAGAGTTATTGGGATGCTATATAATTATCTCTCTAATTCATTTTGTAAAATAACCTGACAACAATTCAAACCAGATGACTCCCCCTTCTACGACGGCAAGATTAAACTTGTCTTTTTAAGCTACCAGCCTATAATCAACTGTATATAAATACAGTAAAAGATGTTTAGTATGGTTATTACACCGATATTGATAGAGGCGGGCATCACAGGATTTGAGTCTCCCGCGGCAGAATACACTCAACTAAGTTTAAGTTTAGATCAATTGCTTATTGAGCACCCTCAGGCAACATTTTTAGGTCTTGCTAATGGTGACTCGATGAACCAGGTCGGCATTTATGATGGTGATATCCTCATTGTTGATCGCGCGCTGACACCACGGCATATGGATGTAGTAGTGACAACATACAATGGTAATTTCAGTTGTAAGTTATTTGATCAACACCGTCGCTTATTACTCTCAGCTTCAGAGCAATACCCACCTATTGCCATTGAGCGACTCGATAGTTTTTTGATCGAAGGAGTGGTTTCACGTTCTATTCGTTGTCATCGTACGAGTCAATTTAGCCATGTATGCACTCGTTGATGCGAACTCATTTTATGCCAGCTGTGAAGCTGTTTTTGACCCGAGTATTCGTGACAAGCCTATTGTCGTATTAACCAATAATGATGGTTGTATCTGCGCATTAAATAAACGAGCAAAAGCCTTAGGGATCCCTAAATTCGCTGCTTATTTTAAAGTTAAGCACTTATGTCAACGCCATAATGTCATCGTGAGAAGTTCAAATTACGAGCTCTATGCTGACTTATCCAGTAAAATGATGCAGATACTAGCTCGTTATGCTTGCGAACAACACATTTACAGTATCGATGAAAGTTTTTTACAATTTAAAGGCTATCAAAACGCAATTGGTGATTTCACCCACCATGGCCGGAAAATACGTCGCGCCATCTATCGTGAAACTCGCCTGCCCGTCTCTGTGGGAATTGCTTCAACTCCAACACTTGCCAAACTCGCGAACCATGCAGCGAAGACGCTGCCTCAGTTTCGCGGTGTTTGCGCTTTAGAAAGTCATCGACAAGTGCAGGATGTACTCAAGCAAGTCGCGATAGAAGATGTTTGGGGGATCGGAAGAAAACTCAGTAAGCGTTTGCGTCATCAGCGGATTAATAGTGCATTAGATTTAGCCAATATGCCGATTAAACTCGCGCAGCATAGTTTTAATATTGAGGTAGAGCGAACCATAAGAGAGTTAAATGGTGAGCCTTGTATTCATTGGGATAAAATACGCCAGCCTAAGCAACAAATATATTCGACTCGAAGCTTTGGTCAACGTATTTCCGATATTCATCATTTAGGCGAAGCCTTAAGCCAACATGCCGCAACTGTCGCCAGAAAGTTACGCCAACAACACAGCTTAGCAAGCCGAGTGATGCTCTTTGCCGCAAGTTCCCCTTATGACAAACATCCAGTCCATCAAAAGGTGCTACACCAAATGACCGTACCCACAAATGATACCAGTGTGTTATTACAGGTGGTCAAACATGCACTGCCTAAGCTGTTCTGCCCTGGTGTGCCTTTTTATAAGGTAGGGGTTGGCTGCCTTGAACTTATCGACGAGCAATATAACCAAGGGGATTTATTTCAACCAAGTAAGGATAACCCTGCGCTAATGCAGTGTATAGATACGATTAATCAGCGCTTTGGTCGGGATACGGTAAAGCATGTTGCCCAAGGCTTCCAACAACCGTGGACAATGAAGCGTCAATATTTGTCACCGAGCTACACCTCGCGCTGGACTGACTTACCACAGATAAAGTGTCATTGATATCATGACGTTGTTATTAATGCACTAGATCACTTTTCACTGGTTTAGCAGCAAAAAATCCAGTTAGCGAATATTATGTGCCGTTGCTATATTCGCTAAATCAGCTGCGGTACTCGCTTTAAGCTTACTCTTCACTTGCGTATTGTAATTACAAATGGTTTTATAACTCAGGCTCAGCTCACTTGCAATGTCATGGGCAGTTAAGCCTTTAGAGAGAAGACAAAACACATCAAACTCGCGGGGAGAAAGTGAGCTAAGGTTGTGTGTTGACTGCTGCTCATCTGCGCCAGCCATCCCTTCTTGTTCAGGTAATAAACCTTGCTCAATATAACGCTTACCACTGGCAATTTCAGCTACCGCAGTTGCTAAAACCTCAGCGGCACTATTTTTACTAACATACCCTCTTGCTCCCGCCTCGAGCGCACGTTCCACATAAATAGACTCATCATGAATGCTATAAACCAATACTAAAACGTCGGGGTCGTATTTGCACAATCGACGTATCGCTTCGAGACCGCCAATACCTGGCATTGATAAATCCATCACTACCACATCGGGTTCAAAGCGCTGATATTCTTGAGTGGCAAGTTCACCGCGCTCAATATCAACAATATCACCAATAAAGGGCTGCGAGGCCAGCAACATTCTAAAACCAGCCCGAACAACCGTGTGATCATCAATCAATAATACTTTTATTTTATCGTTATTCATTATTATCTTCCCAGTACGGTAATTTTACGACAACATTAACGCCATTGTTTGGCAAAGACTCTAGTTTAAACTGGCCACCCAAATTCTCAGCTCGTTCGCGCATTCCTAACAGACCAAAGCCAGAGGGGGTTAACTGGCCACCTTGTCCATTATCCGACACCGTAAGCCATACTTTATTGCCACGCTTTACCACTAAAATAGCCACCTCAGTGGCATTAGCATGACGGATCACATTAGTCAGACATTCTTGCACGATTCGATACACATGAATCGTCACTTCATGACTCAATGACTCCAATGCCTCATCGTAGTTTAAGTTAAACTCCAACTCTGGCACGCGTCGCTGCCACTCCCTAACCAGCTCAGATAAGGTTGCCCCCAAGCCAAGTTCAGTTAAGCTCAGTGGGTGTAGCGTACGCATCATCGAACGCACAACCACCGCTAAGTGGTTACAAATATCAACAATCGCTCTGCTGACCGCCTTAACATCAGCATCGGGTTGCTGACAAGTCACCGCCATCGCTTTTATTGCCGTTAACGATTGTCCCATCTCATCATGCAATTCACGAGACATCGTTTGTCGCTCTGTTTCTTGAATCTGCATGGTGTGGCGCGCCAAGGCTTGGTTACTTTGTTGTGCGGTCTTAAGCGCAACAGACATGCCATTAACTTCTTTGGCGATATCATCAAACTCACTAATTTTAAATTGCGGTAACACATAGTCAAAATTACCTGATTCAACTTGACGCAAACCGGATAAAATCTCCTTAACAGCTTTAAGCATAGAGTTGAACACTAGATTAACAGTGCAAAAGATAATTGAGAGCATTAACACAATCGACCAAAAAAACGCCTTAGTTTCTCCCCATGCCTCACTAATTTCATCCATTGGATTAGCGGTTATCGCAATAGTTTTAGTCGATCCATCAGCGACTTGAATTTGATGATTATGAGTGAAAAAATCAGCCATCACCGCCCTAGTAAACCATTGTGGTGCACTTTCTTCGTCGTCATCAAGCGCCGCAGACACCCTCTCGTGTAGTGCTCGATTATGATCTTCAATGGATATATGCAAATGCCGAACGGGTTTCATAGTGGCAACTTTATCTAACCACACATCATTTTCATCGCTTGAAGTCGACTGTTGAGCAAAACCAAAATCAATCATCTGCACGGCTAAATTAATCGAAGAGCGCACTTCTTGCTCAACGGAAGCTCTAGCCTGCCAAATAGCAATGATCGCGCTAAAGATTAAAATCAAAATAACCGATGCTAAAATCCGCAAATTAATGATGGCACGTATACTCAATTTAAATCCTCACAATAGGCGTGTTGGATAACCGCAAAGAATAATCACCATTGATTATGTAATCAGTAGAAAGAAGGAAGCGGCACATTACAACGCACAGGTGATTTGTATATAAGGTTATAACGATAAAGAATTGCGATTAGTGAGTACTTCACCTAATATTGCGCTTAATTGATTAAAAGCACGACTTAGCAGCAAACAACATAACACAAGAGTCATCAAAGCAAGACCAACAACACATTTCTAAACAGCAACTTAAAACATCTATTTGACTAATAAGCGTTATCAAAGAACCATTCTATAAAAGCCAATATGCCCACCATATACACCATAAGTTTTAGAAACCTCATACCTTCGAATGAGACCTTAAGAAGACATGCCTTTCAAAAGCTAAATAACACCATAAAATCGCACATTTCATCCTTTGGTAGGATGTACATTAACCGTTGATAGATAAGTTAAATTTTAATTTTAATCCTTTATTAATTTATCTTAAAAAAACGTTCAAAAAGGAATTTTTCCTATAGCGAAATTTCAAGCCGTGCGATTAATATTTAATCCAACCAAGGCACAGTGAGTTGAAAAGCGGAACGTAATATGACAGCCATTATCAAAAGCAGCATAAACAGCAGCGATTTAGCAAAAGATAAATTATTACTGCTACTCGATGACATTATTGCACACGATGGTTTCGGTGAGATTCGTGTTGAAGTCAACATTCTTAAGCGCAAACAAAAAGAAGTCATTCTTCACTGTGGTAAACAATATCGGTTTGTGGTCGACGCACCATAACCCATATAAGCCAAGAGCAACAACTATAAAAATGATAAATAAGAAACAGAGTGTAATGCGGGTTTACATCTGACTAAATAATAAAAAAAGTGATGACCAATAGTCTGTATGCGGCAGATGAGGCACTCCTCAAACAATGTGAGATAACAACATGAATATTCGTCAACTAAAAACAGCGATTGCTAAATTCAAAAATGCAGATGTATCAATTATTAAAGACGACGCCATGCGCGCTAAAGCCAAAAAGCTGCAAGCAAAACAAAAAGGTTTCACCTTACTTGAGCTATTAGTGGTCATCACTTTATTAGCAACACTATCAACCGCTGCACTGGTTGCTTACGATGGTGCCGGTGAAAATGCCCGAGATGCATCAGCCGCTGCCGCTGTGAATACCTTAGAAGGTACCTTACGTAACTACCGTTCAATCGTTGGTGAATACCCAGAACAGTTTGATAATTTAACGAATGCTGATGGCCTATTATTAGATGGCGATGGAAACCATGTGGGTGCGATGCAGTTAATGTCTGATGAAACTAAAAAATTCTTTGGCCAATTAACTATTGCAGCAGCTCAAGCTGATGCTCCGACAGGTGTAAATAAAGCAATTTTTGCTTCATTAAGAGAAGCAGGCCTTGAAGAGCTGCAATCGGTTCAAAGTAAGACAACTTGGAATGATGACTATATTCCTAATCTAGCGATGAATGAGAGCTATGGCGAAGTCTCCCTAAATCCTGGTTCAGAAATTGAATTTACTGACGGTGGAGGCGTAACTTTTGCGGAAAAAACCATGTCAATAAATACTTTCTCTAATATAGCTCTCTCTATTGTGCCATCAGGAGGCAATGGTACTAACGGTTGCATAATAGAGGGTGGGTCAAGCTTAGCAGCAGCTTTTGATAGCACTGTAACAATAGTTGAAAACAAAGCATTAAATCTGATTAGTGATGGCCTTAGTTCAGAAGGTTGTGATTTAGTGGTTGCAGTAGGTATCGGTAAAGAAGTCCCTGGCGCAACACTCGGTGAAGCGGTTGAAATCGGTCAGGTACCGACCGTTGGTACCAATGACGTTAATCCTAAAACTCACTACGCTCGTGCTATCGCCTTATTCCAAGTTGCATCGGATAATCGAGATGAAGATGCTGATGGAGGGTTAGGAAAAATTGAAGAAGATGAAGTGCTAGAAAAAGCACGTTTAATCGCTGTAGTTGATCCGGAAGGCCGTACTATTGACCAAATCACTGCTGAAGCAACAGCTGAATCAGATGATGACTAATTTCAATAGCTCTCGCGGGCTATTAAATAATCGGTGTTGTAAGTACCGATGAATGATAGTTAAACGGCTCTATCATTCAACTTCGCGGGATAAGTGCGATTGCTCTATCCCGCACCTTTTTTCACTATAAACGACAAAATAAGTAAAGGCTTTTAGCTAAAAGCACAACATTAATACCTGCTTTAACGATAAATGAAGCCAGCAACAGGATGGAATCAGATACCACAGAATAATTAAATAAAACTATAAAAAATTCACTATAAAAACAAGTAAATGAGGTGTTTATTGTTTTTTCCAACACGCAATATCAAACAGCATAGCGTCAGCCAGCATAACGGTCGCTATCGTCATACCTGCTATATCCATAGTCGTCATTTGGGCTTTACCTTAATCGAGTTATTAACGGTGATCACCTTATTGGCTATCACAGCAACCGTCGCACTCACCAGCTATAACGGCACACAAGAGCAAGGACGTTACGATATGACCAAGTTTGAGATGACCCAACTGCGTGAAGCCTTACTTCAATTTCGTCAAGACAGTGGTAGCAATGACTTTCCTCGTCAAGGCGCCTACGACTGTACCGATGTAGCTAACGACAATCCCAGTGATATCAACCCTAACATCGATGGTCAATTACCCGTAGCAGCAGGCAACACTGATAGCGAAAAAATTGCATGGTGCCAACACCCTGCCAATTTATGGATGCTCTTTGCCGATCCACTCGGCGCAGGCTGGAATATGGATACCAAACGTGGCTGGAACGGGCCATACCTACAACGTAAAGACGGTTATTTAACCCTCACCTCAAACACCGTTAACCTTATTGATATCAGCAACCCGCTTTGGTCAGTTGCCGACCCTTATACTAATAACAGTACCGATTCAGGCATTGAGTGGTCACTTGACAGCGGCAGTGATTTTATCAATAGCAGCGCTTCACCTTACCTGTTCAGGGTTGATTTAAATAATCCCGTTGGTAACTACCAAGCCAGAATCATTGCCGCAGGCAGTGATGGCCTATTTGAAGATAACGACGCTGATGAGTGTCACGCACAGGCAATGGACCACGTATTATGCCTACTCAATTAACCTTTACGCAGCAGCGCGGCTTTACCTTATTAGAAATCATCTTAGTGCTGTTTCTGTTAGCTCTCATGGCCTCATCAACACTGTTTTTAACTGAAAACATTGAAGACCAAGCCAAATACGATGTCACTAAACAACGCCTAACGATGATCCGCAGCGCCATCATCGGTGACAGCAGCAGGCTGGTCAATGGTCGCTCTCAAATCAGTGGCTTTGTCGCCGATATGGGCCGTCTGCCCCAGTGCTTGCGCGAACTACTCAGCCCAATGGATTGTGATAATAATGAGTTAAACCTATGGCGACAGGATGCACAGTCGTATGTATGGGCTGGCTGGCGCGGCCCATACTTAGCAGGTAGTTCAGAACTCACCGGAAAATTTCATTTTCGGGATGGTTACGGTAATAGTGGCGATACCACCGACGAATTTGGCGAAGACTGGCAAAACTCTGGTTGGGACTTTTCAATAGACTCAGGCAGCTTAAGCGTGGGGAGTCGCGGTTTTAATGGCCTTGATAACGATGATGTACCTAAACCAAGCGCAGCTCAAGAGCTAGTAACCCCCTTTGATTACCAACTGCCGTTTGGCTCAGATTGGCAAGACGTTGCAGTAAAGTTTCATTCAGAATCCACCAGCGGCACTTTCATACCCGCCAATAGCCTGCGCCTGAAATTAAACAGCCCAACGGATGGCGCAATTCCCGATTATAACGACAGTGACTTTGATACCGCTGATAAACGAGACGGCTCGACGGTGTTTAGCCGTAGCTTTCCTGAGAGTGATATATTCACTCCTTCATTAAATGGACGTTTTTCTGTAGCGTCAGGTGATGAATTAAAATTCTCGGCTAATGCAACGGTGGAATTAGATAAAGTCAGCATTACAATCGACTCATCAACCACAGTTACTTTTACCGATAGTGACGGCAATGCAGGTGACCTTTCGCTAAACAATAGCTGTTCCCCCACTTGCGTTTTAACACTGTCTGAAGAAGCTACACCCGGAACAATCACCTCAGTTACGTTCAGTGCTAATGGAACAGTATCAATTTCTCCTGACCATATAGCCCCAATAAACGCGCCTAACTTCGCCAAACCCATTATCACCGTCCCGTTAGATACAGAATTAATGAATAACACCTTAAGTTTACCTTCAGGTGCAATCATTACCCTGCAAGATAGCAACTCAACGATGGTTGACAGGAATGTCATTTTATCCGGCGCGACTATCACCGTATCACAGTCCTTTACTCGCACCAGCGACAACACCATCACATTAGACACATCAAACGAAGAAATTACCCTACCAAGCAACACACCAGCAGCGGTAGGTAACACCTTAACTATCCCTGCAGCATCTGTTTTCCCGCTCGGTGAAAAAGCCTTCACCGTAGTGTGTGAAACAGGCACTGAAAAGGGGCAATTATTTAACGGCGATTGTGACGATAACACAGCCAATAATATCAGCCGCCCACACAGTATCAGCTTAGTACCCAGAACGACTCTGCCTATCAATGGCGCAGCAATAGAGTGGACGATTCAATAATGCTTAAACCCTTATTTAAATTTGCAAAATCCAAGTCAATTTTAGTCTGTGAAACAGATGGTTTTCTGTTACGCGCAGCAGTTTATGTCCGTGCTGGCAACGAGTTAGCCGTGTTACAAACGGCCGAGTCACAACAAGCTGACATGGCCGAAGCTGTCGCCGATGTGGTAACTAGCCTAAAAAACGATGGCTGGCAAGGCGGTGACGCTGTATTGCTATCGCCTACCGTGCTATCAACTATGCTCGAACTGCAGGTTAATCCTAAGAAGCCACGGCCACTGGCGCAAATGAATGAACTGATCCGCTGGGAAGCCGAACCGTTGTTAGTGCAGCACACCACGCAATGCTCAGTGGGCAACTTGCTGATTGCTCGCGGTTATATGACTCAAGAGCAAGCGGATGCGGTGATGGACTTGCAACAAGGGCGTGTCAATCCAGCGGGCGGCCTTGAACTCACCGATAAGTTCTCATTACGCCGTTTTGGCGATTTGGCCGAAGAGCTAGGGTTTATTAAGCGCAGTCAGCTTAATGCCTGTTTAGCCGGACAAGAATGGCTCAAATCTGATGACGACTTAATCGAGTGTGGTTGGTCGCCGCAAGGTGAAGTCAGTGACATTCCCGGCACGTATTACTGGCAAGTCAGTGCGGTGACTAAATCATTATTACAACGTTGGACCACGGTCTTCCAAATGCAGGGCATCACATTACAAGCGATGTACCCACTGGCAGGCGCAAGTGCCAGCTTATTGAGTGACTCTGTCCAAGAGCAAGTCTTAATTGAATCACATCCGGGAATGTCATCTACCACCCGTATAGAAAACAATCATATCGTTGAACAACATCTGTATTTGGACGCATCAAAAAGCCCAACAGAGCGCTGCTTAGAAGCATTTCATACCCAAAATGTCGCAAGTGACGCCAAAATCTATTTATCCAATTGGTCGCATAACGAACATAATACCCACGATGACTTAGCCAGTGCATTAGACCGTGAGATTATCGATGTTCAAAGCAACTCAATCACCGACAAATCGAGTCCAGGGATGATCGGTGCTGGCCTGCATTATTTAGGCATGGGTAAAAACCAATGGGTCAGTCAGGTTCGTTTAGGCGGACCACTGCCTGCTCTATTACACCGACCCACTGTTCGTGGCGGCTTATTACTCAGTGCCATCGCGCTGCTTATTCTAATTGCAGAGTCAGTGTTATTAGTGCGCAGCAACTTAGTTGAGTCACATAAAGCACAAGTTGACGAACGCTGGCAAAGCATGAGTGCGGTGATGAAGCGCATTAATGGCGACATCAGGCAAGTGAGTGAACGTAAAAAACAACTCAAAGATAAAGAAGTTTTAAAGGAGCGTGAGCAGCAACGTTTCACCTTCTTTGGTGAAGAGCTTCCAGAGCGGGCTGCTTTGGTACAGTCTATTTTAGGCATTCTGCAAGAATCGATTAATGATGACATCATTGTTAACTCCATCGATGAAGTCGATAGACGCTCTGTTTATGGTTCGAATAAACAAAGTCGCAACAAAGATCAGCGTATCGCGATTGAAAACTTTAACCTGCAAGCTTGGGCGTTATCAGAAACCGCTGCGCAACAGTTTATTCAAAAACTAGAGCAGTCTGCCCAGCCTTGGGGTCTTGAAATATTAAACAGTAATGTTGTGGCTCGCCCAGGGCCACTGAATTTACAAGGGTTTTCGGTGACACTACGCATCGTTAAATTAGTGGACCCTGCGTCCTTACCAACGAGGAGCTAGACACTATGAGTAAACTAGCACAATTAAAGCAAAGCGAACAAATACTTATCGCGATCACCTTAATCGTCGTTATTATCGGTGGCTATAGTCTGCTGCGTTTTATTCCTGCTTATCAAGATATAAGCTCACTTGAACGCAATGCGAAAAAAACTGAGCGTAAACTATTAAAAGCGCGTATTCCCGCCGCACCCGATCAGGATGCCCAGCAATTGCTCTCTCAATTAGACGATCAAGAACTGGCAATGGCGGTCATTAGTGAGATGGCCACCAGCGTACAACAACGGTTAGCACCACAAGACTCACAGGAGCTTAAGGTATTGGTGTCGCAACTAGCCCGCGACCTTAAAGTGCGGATCACCACCAATGAACGCATTGAAGGCAAGCCTGCTGCACAAAAACAAGTCGCGCAAAAAAGACGTAAAAATAAAAGATCGCCAGCTAACGAAGAGAACAAGGAAATCGTCCTACCCGCTTCATACGGTTGGCTCGAACGCATGGCTCCTAACACCTTGTATTACCGTCCATTACAACGTGTTGAACTGGCGGGACAATACCGCAGTATTCGCGCCTTTATCCAAGAACTCGATAATCTACCATGGCAAGTCACCGTAGTCAGAATGAAAATAGAAAAGCAACCAATCACACCATTACGTGGTTATGCCCAAGCCTTAAAGGCTGAACTTGTGTTGGCATTGTAGGGGGAAGAATGGCGTTGACTGACGAAAAACTACTGGAAGCGGCTCTTTATTACGGGCTGATTGAAGCCAGTGTGATAGATAACCTTAGGACAACAGCACGCAGACAGCGCAGCTCAGTGATTGAGCTGGTGCTGGCTCACTATCGATTATCCATCACCATTTTTTATCGCGCGGTGGCGGAAAAAAATAACTTACCTTATTTAGAAGCCGATAGCTTTACTATTGAGCAAGATCTGGTCAAGCAATTACCCGTAAGTTTACTCAAACGCAAATCCATAGTCCCAGTGACACACAACAGCAACACAATGCTGGTTGTTTCAGACCCCTATGAACGCGTTTCAATCGATTCAATTCAGCGCTTAATTGGTCAACCCTTACCGCTAGCAATGACTGATATTAAACACCTTAATTTGCTAATAAAAAGACAACTAAACCGACACGGCGCGCTAGAGGATACCTCAACGAAAGCCATTGATGTTGATTTGGTGGCGCTGCTTGATGAAATCATCAAGGAGGCCTTCTTAAACAAAGCATCTGATATTCACTTTTCCACCGAAGAGCACGGCTTGCGCGTTCGATTACGCATTGATGGAAAGTTACGAGACTACCCTGTTGATGCCGATGAAACGGTCGCAGCAGGCTTAATATCTCGAATCAAAGTGTTAGCTAATTTAGACATTGCCGAACAGCGCCAACCGCAAGATGGCGGCTATAGCCATAAGCTCGCTGCGCCTATCAGTTGTGAATTTAATGTTCGTGTTGCTACCGCACCAACCCGTTTAGGTGAACGCATAACCCTAAGATTACTAGGTCAGCAAACAGGCGGCATCACCCTAGCTGATTTAGGTATGTTGGAAGATGATCTTAAGCGCTTTCAACAACAAATTAACAAGCCTTATGGCATGGTATTACTGACAGGCCCTACTGGTAGCGGCAAATCCACCACCTTATGCGCCGCATTGCAGGAAATTAATCAATCGGATATCAATATCATGACCGTTGAAAACCCGATTGAATACGTCATACCCGGCGTGTCACAACTGCAAACAGGGCTAAAGATTAGTTTCGCCGATGCCCTGCGCTCGCTATTACGCCACGACCCTGATGTACTCATGGTCGGTGAAATCCGTGATCATGAGACCGCTGATGTCTCGGTTAAAGCAGCAATGACTGGGCATTTAGTTTTTTCGACCCTGCATACTAACAATGCCGTCAGCGCAGTCACGCGATTGATCGATATAGGCTGTGAGCCGTTTTTAATTGGCTCAACTATGGCCGCGGTCATAGCCCAGCGATTAGTCAGAAGGCTATGTGATAGCTGTAAACAACCACGAGTGGCCACCGCTGATGAGCTAAGTCAACTTGATTGTGATGACCAGCAATTACAAATTTTTGAGCCCGTAGGCTGTGCCAGCTGTCAAGGCACTGGGTTTAAAGGCCGTTTAGGCCTATTTGAAACTTTATGGTTTGATGAAAGCTTAGCGCGTTTAGTCTCGCAAGGGTGCAGCGAAGAAGCGCTCGAACAGGCCGCAGGCGAAAACTTAAAGTTCATGTGGCAAGATGGCTGTCAAAAAGTGTTGTTAGGCATCACAACGCTCAGTGAAGTTCGTAGTGTCGCCCTTGTTAAAACACATCAATCGATAGAGGTGTGTTAGTTATGCCTACTTTTTCATACACTGTATTAACCGCAACTGGCGGTGAACTCAAAGGCAAACAGCAAGCACCCAATATTAATGCCGCGATGGAAGCACTGCGTGAGCAACGCTTACGAGTATTAGAAATAAAACCGGCGCGTATGCAAGGCGGATTTGGCGGTCAAGAAAACTTTAGTGATTGGCTGGCCTCGCAGCGTTCGGTATCCCCTGCTGAGCTTATCTTCTTTTTTCGCCAAATGGCATTTATGTTACGTGCAGGCTTAGCGGTATCAGAGTCACTCACCTTAACCAATGAACAAATCGGCAGTGCACGCTTACGCTTAGCCACCAAATTAATGCTCAAAGATATCGAGTCGGGGCACTCATTTTCCACCGCCATGCAAAAGCACCCTGACGTGTTCCCTGATATTTCAATCAACTTGGTGATTGCGGGTGAGAATATTGGTGATTTAGACACCATTATGGAACGATTGGCACTCCATTTAGAGAAAAAAGCCGCACTGCGCGCGCAAATGACCAATGCGATGATTTACCCAGTGATTGTGATCATCGCCGCCATCGGTGTCGCCGCATTTATGATGATTAAAATCATCCCCAAATTTGCTGACTTTTTATTAGGCCAAGGTAAAACGTTGCCGCCATCAACGCAAACCTTAATCGATATGTCCAATTACACCCAACAGCATGGTCTGTGGATACTTGGCGTAGCCGCTGTGTTTATTGTGTTATTGCTGCTGGTTTATCAAATCAAACAAGGCCGCTTGCTGATTGACTACCTATCGCTGCGCATACCCGTGATTGGCCCGATGATCACCACAGCGTCCATGGGACAAGTAACGTGGGCGTTATCAACGTTATTGGGTAGTGGTGTCAGTGTCTATCAATCATTAAAACTCACCGGAGATTTACTCCCTAATCGGGTCTTTTCAAACAAAATGCACGACGCTGCTGAACGGGTGCTAACGGGTAAAGATCTCGCCACTAGCTTACAGCATCCACGCATCCCATTATTGGTGACAAGGATGATAACCGTTGGTGAGCGCACCGGTAGCCTCGATAAAGTATTAAAAGAAATGGGCAGTTATTACGCAAACTTGCTTGATATTGCCATTAAGCGCATGACTGCGTTAATTGAGCCCGCCATGATCTTATTGATTGGGGTGATGGTTGGTTTTGTTTATTACGCGTTTTTCCAAGCGCTATTTTCATTAGTAGGTGGTTAACAATGAATGTTTTTTTAGCAAAAGAATCGCAGTTAAAACGAGTCACTTTAGGGTTAGGTGCGCTTGTCGCAGTGTCTATCACACCGGTAGTAGTCCAGGCCAACCAAATCAATGTAGTCAATGCGCAGCAGCAATATGAAGCAATCAGGTCAATCCGCGATCCGTTTACGCCAAGCTCGCTAATGTTTGACACCATGTCTCTCAAAGGCAGTGCCTCGGGTGCAGAAGGTTATGGCTTTATGCGCTCACCCTCTAACGCCAATTTACCGAAAATGCGCTTACGCGGCTATATAGGTAAGACAGACGACAAACCCGTTGCCTTATTAGAGGTTGCTGGTAACCGTACCTATATCATTCATGAAGGTGATGAAATTAATATCGACCCTACGGTGCCAAACAGCGCTATTCGTATCACCAAAATCACCCGTTTTAGTGTCACTGTCGAGGCCGGTATGCTCGGTTCGATTAGAGTTCAGAGGTAATGTCAGCGATGAAACAGTTAACGTTAATTTTATCATTATGTTTTTCACTCGGTTGCTTCATCGCGCTAGCGCCTAGTGTGGCAGCGGCGACTCAGGTTAAAGAGTTAGAGTTTAATAATACCGACTTGATTGATGTGGTGCGGACATTGTCTGAGTTATCAAGCAGTAACATCATCGCCACGCCGGCGGCGACGCAAAAAAAAGTCACCATTCATTTAAAAAACACCACCGTTGAAAACGCCTTAAAGTCGATTAGCCGCATTACCGACTTATGGTTTCGCTTTGACGAAGATACCAACACCTTCCGTTTGATGACGCGTGAAGAATACGCCAAAGACTTAGTGGTACGCGAAAGCGAACACATTGAAATCTATAAAGTAAGAAACGCCAATGTCAGAATTATTGCAAAATCCATTGAGGACTTGTACGGTAGCCGCGTAATTTTATCGCTGGGTGAGCAAGTCGAAGGAGGCGCTGGAGGTTCATCGCGCGCGAGTAGCAACAGTAACTCACGCCAATCTTCTGGCGGGGTTAGAAACTCTCGTTCCACCAACCGCGATAATCGATCGGCTAATTCCAATAATGGTTCATCTCGAGGCGCTAACAATAATTCATTTGATACCAGTCGATTAACCGTCGATCAATTTGAGCGTTTATCCCTAGCAATGCAAGGTTCAAGTGCACTGAATAATCAAGCACTAGCGCAAATCAGTGCACAATCACAACCTATTTATATCACGGTTAACAACGAACATAGCATGATTGTAGTGCGTACCGATGACCGTGCGGTGCTTAAATCGATTGCTCATTTAGTTAAAAAAATGGATATGGAAATTCCGCAGGTCATGCTGGAGATGAAAATAGTCAGTATTACACTTGGTGAAGACTTTACCTCAATTTTCGATTTTCAATTAGAGTCTAGTGGCAGCAATCAATCGGTGCGTCCGATTAAGCTCGGTAATAATGCACTGCCAAATTCCGGCTCAGTGATCTACGAGTTTTTGAATAATCGATTACGTGCCAACATCGAGTTTTTAGAAAAAAATCGACGCATAAAAGTACTATCAAACCCGATGGTACTCGCGTCTAATCATCGTCAGGCCGAGTTATTTATCGGAGAAGAAACGCTGTTAGTGCGCGGTTTCACCTTTAACCCAGCAACGATTGACAATGGCCTTGTGGTGTCGCCCGCATATATTCAAACAGAAACTGAGTTACAAGAAATTGGGATCACCCTGCGGATAGTGCCTAAAATTAATACCGATGGTACCGTCGCCTTAACCCTCGAACAAGAAAGCTCGGAGGTTAGACCCGGAGGAACCACCCTACCTATCGCGGATGGCGAAGGTGGCGTTCTAAACTTACCTATTGATACTGTCAACTCTTCAAGGCTCACTGGTACCGTTGTGGCTAAAAATAACCTAACCGTAGCTGTCGGCGGTTTAATCAGAAATAAGAAAGTAAGTAATATTCAAAAGGTCCCTTTCTTATCTGAGATCCCAATTATTGGTCACGTTTTTAAAAGTACCATTGAAAGTGAACAAGAAACGGAAACTATCTTACTAATCACCCCACGGATCCTCACGAGAACTGATGACAGTGACAAAATCCGTGGTGCTGACAACCGCTTCTACCGTGATTTTAATCAAGGCCACCCAGACGTTGTACCTTTTGAGAACAAGTTTATTGGCAAAAAACAACCTGCCAATTCGACGCAAAGCCAAGCTCAAAAGCAACAGCTTTATTTGAAAATGAGTCAATATGCGGCGAACTCGATGCGTACACCCACAGGTCAGCGTATCCAGAATGAGCATTACATGCCAGCACGGTATACCAACAGCAACATCACGGAGCTATTGAATAACCGCAGTCTTAGCGTTCAAGCCTTGGAAAGTTGGCAACATGGTGCGTTATTTGTCACCGTGGTTGAGGTGAGTAATACATCAACACACTTTCAAGCGGTTGATTATCAGAACATAAGCGGCCGCTGGTTAGCGTCGTCAATCGAGGTTAACAACTTAGCACCACAGGGTAATCGCAATGACAAAACCTATTTATATTTAGTCTCTGAATTACCGTTTGATGAGTCCCTTGCTCATCGTGGCTAAGGGTAGATATATATTCGTTGGTGCTTCACTGATGTTACTAACACCAGTAACCTCGGCTGAAGCAGCGCTGAAACTTCATGTCTATGACAAAAAAGATAAGGTGAATACAACGACTGAGTCCCCTCAGTTACAAACACATATTTTTTCGTCTACAAACGGCAGCGCAGCGGAGAATGAATACAGCGCTACGCCTGTGCTTAAAACCCACATATTTAAACACCATACCTCTAAGCACCATTCCTCTACAGACCATACTTCTAGCGGCCAAGCTGCAACTAGTGAGCATCAGCCCACCCCCTTATTACAGATGCACGTGTTTAACATTGAACCAAACAACCAAACACAGCGCCGCTATAATCAAGTGCCCGCACTTAAAATGCATATTTTTGATGAGCTAACTTTAGTCAGCGACAATGAAAAAGAGCCCCTTGATAATATCAATACAAACGTTTACCTAAAGCTAGATCATCAACAGGAGCAGTTCCAGTGGCTATTTAATAACAAGCAGATGATAGCCAGTAGCCAACCTCACGTTATCAGACAATCACTAGACAACACGACCGTCAACTTAGGTGTTAATGCCTCACTGAACTCAGATTGGTTATTCAATGTCGACCTAGCGTTTGGAGAGGCTACTAGTGCTGAAAACAGTTCAATGTTCGCTTTATCGACATCAATCGATTATCGCTGGTTTCCTATCCAACAACAGTCAAGCTTTCCTACTGTTGAGCTCAGACCACAAATGGGCTTACGTTATGCCTCACAACGCTTAACAACGCCTTTCATCACTGATGATGGAGCGTGGTTTGGCCCTTGGCTGGGGCTTGATAGTCGCTTTCAATTATCTCAATCATTCTCGCTCAATATGTCGCTTGAGCATCACTATGCCAGTTATAGCGCATCAACGAATTTAATGGCCTACCCTGAAATTGCCCCGCCGCAAAGGCGCAATCATAAAGCCACAGGCCATGGCACAGTCGCAAAATTATCTGGGCTTTATCAACTAAGCTCACAAACGTCCCTTGCCCTATCAATCAACTACCAAGACTGGCAGGCCGATAATGACAAGAGCCATCAGGCATTGTTCGCAAATAACAGCGCAGAGTTTACTCGCGTCAAGCGCCAGTCAAAGGGCGTTAATTTTGGCATTCGCTATAAGTTCTGACGCTTATAAGATGACATCAGCATCGTCGTCCTAAAAATATTTTATTCAGGATCTTGTCGTAGAGTAATCACCATCGGTAACAAACCCGAGATTCCGGCTAAAAGACTGCCGGAATGACGGATGCATTTATGATATCGACGGCTTAAAAATAAAAAAAGCACCACTTAAATTAATAAGTAACGCTTTCTTTTAATAAGTGGCGCAGAGATAAGGATTTGAATCTCCCTAACTGAGCTATTAACCCAATCTTTTTAGACTGAAACGAAAAAAGGCTATCTAAAATAATTAGATAGCCTTTTTACAGAATTAGTGGCGGAGAGATAAGGATTTGAATCTCCCTAACTGAGCTATTAACCCAATCTTTTTAGACTGAAACGAAAAAAGGCTACCTAAATAATTAGATAACCTTTTTTACTGAATAAGTGGCGGAGAGATAAGGATTTGAATCTCCCTAACTGAGCTATTAACCCAATGTTTTGTACCTGACAGCAAAAAGCCCGCCAACACTTTCATGTTAACGGGCTTTTCTAAATTAGTGGCGAAGAGATAGGGATTTGAATCTCCCTAACTAAGCTATTAACCCAATGTTTTTTAGACTGAAACGAAAAAAGGCTACCTAAATAATTAGATAACCTTTTTTGCAGAATAAGTGGCGAAGAGATAAGGATTTGAATCTCCCTAACTGAGCTATTAACCCAATCTTTTTAGACTGAAACGAAAAAAGGCTACCTAAATAATTAGATAACCTTTTTTGCAGAATAAGTGGCGGAGAGATAAGGATTTGAATCTCCCTAACTGAGCTATTAACCCAATCTTTTTAGACTGAAACGAAAAAGGCTATCTAAAATAATTAGATAGCCTTTTTACAGAATAAGTGGCGGAGAGATAGGGATTTGAACCCTAGATGGGCTATTAACCCATGCCGGTTTTCAAGACCGGTGCATTCGACCACTCTGCCATCTCTCCGCAGCTGGTGAAGCGCATATTAATGATGTTATTTCGTTTTGTAAAGCAATAAGATGGCTTATTAGTTACGACTGCCGATAAAACACACAAATGAAAAATATATAATTACGCGACCTCTGCATGAACGGTATTTCGGCCTGCGGCTTTAGCTTTATATAACGCACGATCCACATGGTTGAGCAGCTCACAAAGTTCTTCTTTATCACCCTGAATGACACCAAAAGACGCGGTAAACTGAATCACATGCTCATTATCTAAGGTCACCCCTTCATTTTCAAAAGCTAAACGTACTCTTTCAACACAGTTTAATGCCTGAGCTAAACTGGTATTAGGGAAAAGCCATATGAATTCTTCCCCACCAAAGCGAGCACAAACATCAGAGTCACGTATTGAGTCTTTTAAAATCGCAGCAACAGCCAATAAGACTCGGTCTCCAGCATCATGGCCATATTGATCATTGATATTTTTAAATAAATCCAGATCGAAAAGAGCTAGACAAAAAGTCTGATTATAGCGGCGGGCCAATGCTTCATGTTGTTGATATTGGCGCATAAAAGCTCGGCGATTGAGTAATTGGGTTAACCCATCAGTATCGGCTAAATGTTGTAATTTTTCTTGGTAATCTTTTCTACGGGAGATTTCCAATTTAAGTTTAAAGTTCATTTTTATAAATAAACCCGCAACAAGCAACGATAGTAAGGTAACAATCACAGCGACAAAAAAGCCAAAGTATAACTTTGGGCTAAACTTTTGCGGTGCGACAAAAATAAAACCATCTAAATGAGTTTTATCTTTGACCATTCCTTGTTCGATAAACACATCAGCCATTTTCTCGATACGAGGTTCAAAAATATGGCCAACAGGTAAAATCTCAGAGTGAACTAGTGCGTTAATAGCTAATGCTTCATATCTCATATGGTTTAGCGTTTTTTCATCATTGTATTGAGTATAAATAATATTAATTATCTCTTCAGAATTATGAATGGCATAACGCCATCCTTTTAAAACCGCTTGTTTGAATCGCTCGACTCTTTTGGGATCTTTATTCACCTGTTCCTGTGTTGTGAATAAAATATCGCTATAGAACTTAATCCCATAATCTTGAGGTTTTATTATGTTGTATTTAATGTCTTGAAGAGCAAGAAAGTAAGGCTCGTTACTTAAGTAAGAATTAAACGCTGTTACGCTACCATTACTTAAATCTGATATATCATAAGAACTAGGGATAACATTGATATCATTTTTAGATAAACCAGCCACGCTAAACATAGCAAGTAAATCAGCATCATCGTCATTCCCAGCAAGCATCACAGAATGACCTTTTAGCTGAGAAGCATGATTTATATGGGAGTCGGCAAGCGTTAAAAGGACAGATGGTGACTGTTGAAAAATCGCTGCTAAGGCAATAATAGGCTCGCCACGTAAGCGACTAATTAACACTTCACTATTGCCTTCGGCAAAGTCAGCGCGTCCAGCAAGGACTTCTGTCACAGGTTGTCTTTCGGGGCTGCCATCAATAATTTCGACGTCAAAACCAGCTTCAGCAAAAAAACCTTTATGCTTGGCTGCGTAGTAACCTGCAAACTGATACTGATGATGCCAACGTACTTGGAATCTAATCTTTTCAAGTTCTTTCGGTAGACTATCAATATTAAGAGCAAAAACGGGAGGGACATAACTGACTAAACACAGTAAAAACAGCAAAGGACCAGCTAACAAACAATGTAAATATTTCAACAAACCCCATCCTTAGAAAACACATGTGCAGAAATTAGTATAACCTATATAACTCGAAATACGTGATATTTTAGACTTGAGTTCATTAAATGTAGTGATAAATTTGTTTTATCTCTAGTTTTAATCTAATAAGGTCTATACTTATCGCAATATCTCACTTTTATTTTCTATCAGTAAAACCGCTCATTATGGGGTTAAAAATATGAATGCATTAGATTATGCAAAAACAGCCAATGAAGTATTTGTTTTAGAAGACTCATTTTTTCGAATAAAATCATTACTCGAAAGTGACGATTCGACTATGGATGAAATCGGTGAAGTCATCATTTTAGATCCCGCCTTAACAGCAACCATTTTAAAGTTAGCCAATAGCCCGATTTATAAAACATCGGGCAAAGTTGATACCATTACTAAAGCGATAATGATTTTAGGGACCAAAGAAGTTTATAGTCTCGTTCTCACCTTTTTTAGTAGTAAAGCATTTAACCGCCCTGAAGTTGACCATGAGTACCTCGATGATTTCTGGTTTACCAGCGTAGATACAGCCTTGACGATTAAATACTTAGGACAAAGTTTTGGCCTTAAAAATGCCGAGCGCTTATTCATTATAGGGTTGTTACATAACCTCGGTGAGCTCACTATCCAACAGCATGATAGCAAATTAGTACATCAATGCGCTTGCGATGACATCAGTATCTTACCTTGGGAAAAACAACGACTCACTGTTGGTTTTAGTTTTGGCGAATGCGGTGCGCGCTTACTTGAATTATGGGGTTTTCCTTTATCTATATCCCACCCAATCGCGTTACAAGATGACTTAACTCATGAAGATGCGACATTAGAATCTAAATTACTATACATCGCTAAACGAGCCGTGTTTAAAAATCACCAGTTTGAAGATGAGCCTTATAGTAAAGTGATTAACTTCCAAGAGATAAAAGACTTTTCACTTAATGATGATGTTTTAGATGAAGCGAAAGATATTTGCAATGTTGAGCGTTTGGAGCTTTTATCCATTCTCAATCCTTCAAGCGCGCTATTGTTCTAAACACTCTAATATCAGCTTTTAAGCAAAAATCTCACTAACATGTTTCATGTTAGTGAGCTTATCTTGTTTCGTTAGGAGATTCCGGCTCAAAACACTACCGGAACGACGGATGTGTTTAAGGTAATTAAGCCTAAAAAGCCAAAAGCCCGTTAACACTTTCATGTTAACGGGCTTTTCTAAATTAGTGGCAGAGAGATAGAAATTTGAATCTCCCTAACTGCGCTATTAACACATTTTTTTAACCTGAAAGCAAAAAGCCCACTAACATTTTCATGTTCACGGGCTTTTCTAAATAAGTGGCAGAGAGATAGAGATTTGAATCTCCCTAACTGCGCTATTAACGCATTTTTTTAACCTGAAAGCAAAAAGCCCGCTAACATTTTCATGTTAGCAGGCTTCTCTAAATTAGTGGCGCAGAGGTAGGAATTTGAATCTCCCTAACTGCGCTATTAACGCATTTTTTTAACCTGAAAGCAAAAAGCCCGCTAACATTTTCATGTTA
>NZ_JAUYVJ010000021.1:0-75135 GCF_030689115.1 Psychrobium sp. 1_MG-2023
TTAACGGCACTCATGCCGTGGAATGTGCAGCTCGATTACACGTCAGGCTAGGCACAACGGGTTAGTTGCGCGTTTACTTAGATAAAAAGACTAAGGAACTTAAAGAAAAAGAAGATGCTCTAAATCTTAAATTAAAAGAGTTAGAAAAACAGCGAAAAGCTCAGGAAGAAATGGAGAGTAATATTAAGGAAAGGATAAAAAATGGATACACACTTAGCTTACCTGACTCAAAAAATATTCCTTTGAGTGAAGCTATGGTTCGTTCATTACCTCGATACTTTGAGCATATTCTTCGGTTTTTAGATGAAGTAGGTTTACAGTTTGAGCAACTTAATGCACGGTTCCCTTCTACAGATGACTTTCCAAAAGAAATTTTAATAAAATCTAGTCTAGAGGTCATAGCCCGAAGTATTCGAAGTCATCTGATTCAAGATTCATCAGCTAGAGTAACATTCAGAGTTTCAGATGGTAATCATTTTAAAGCTTTTGCTGTCGATTCTCGAGGTGGAGCAGCTGAAAGCGTTTCTGATATTCCTAATGATAGTACAAATATGATCAAAGCGTCAGCAGGTGCCAAGAGAGGGTTGGTTAAAAGCATAAATCCTGAATATGACTATAATTCAAATGGTATTGGTTCTAAATGGGATGATTATTTAACTAGTACATTTGAACAATATGTCCTTGACGAACATCCGCTTATTTCTATGAATATATCTATTCAGGGATCAAGCTCGGAATTATCAAACTTTTTAAAATTTATGTCATATATAAAATTTGAAATTTTAATTGAGGATTTGCTAGATATGATTGATGACAACTATTCGTTGAAAAATTATTTATTATCTTTACAGAAGGAAGCTGCGTAATGTCTAAAGTTGCTTTGGGTTCAGCATTAACAGCACCTAGCTTTTATGATTACATCGGAGATCAGGAAAAAGCTAAAAAAGCTGAAATATTGGTTGAGGAACATCTTGCTAGCCACAGTAGTTCCGATGGAGAAGAATACCTTTTTATAGAGGTAAGCCGGGCTGAAAAGGCTCTATTAGAGGCGTATAAAAAATATAACAAACAAGCTAATAAGGACTAGAAGCAGTTGGCTACCTCTTCCTCGTCGTTTATTTTAGCCCATTATTTGGGCGTTGATATGATTCCCCACGTCAAGCTGAATGTGACTAGTTTTGCTCAAAAGCTAGAGCCATAATTTGTTTATCTGACTAGTTAGGACAGGCAAAAAAAATCGTGAATTAGAGTGGACGTTAAATTGAACCTGAAAAATTGGTTCTATTGATGACAGAGAGTGTTTTTAAGCCTCTCCCATTATTTTTCTTTCAAGGAGGTAAGTGTGGAAAAGGGTAAATTAGCCATGATGTTAGTTCTAGCTATAATAGCTTTTATAGGAGTTTTTTTACTTAAGTAATAAAACAAATCAGCAGTGGTCAGTGTATCGGGTACGCAGTCGAAATACTCAGTAATACGGCGAACGGCACGGATATAAGCATCAATGGTTGATGGGGTTTACCTTGCAAGCGAAGGTTGATAAAGCGTTGTTGTTGGGCAGTGTTCATCGTGATGTCTCCAGTTAAAACGCACCGAGTGGTGGTTTATCTGGTTAAGTATCAACAACCGCGAGTATACTCTGCCGCGGAGCGGCTTTGTTTAACAAGAAACTATGGTGTTAATACCTAACTCTCATACGTCCACTTTGGCACGTAGACGGACACTTATTCGCAAAGAAACATCGAAGTTTGCACTGGAAGAGCCGAACTCTAATTAGGTTGAGTTTAAGCTAATATTGAAAGTATCATCTGGGCCAATATGAGCTACGACACGCTAATCAAGACACCAAAACTATTGTCGAACCACTGGCTTATCTTCAATTAACTCAACCCATTCACCTTCTTTGGGCTCATCCCCCGTACTAATCGCACTCACTACTTGTGACGCGGCGCTTGGGATGGCGTCAATCACTGCAGCGGCAACCTCTTCGGTATCCTCGGGTGATACATTGGCGAGGCGCTGGACAATCTCAAGGGCAACTTTATTTTCATCACTTTGTTCCACAGATTGGTTAACCGTTTGAGCCTGTGGTGATTCAGGTTGTTGCTCATGAATGAGATTCGCCACATCCGTTGCTATTTCTACTACGTGTTGTGGCTTGCTATCGGCAACCGCCACCGCGACATCAACCACCTGCTGAGGTGAGACTTTTGCGACTCTGGACAGGAGTTGAGCCCCTTGCGCTGAATCCGCTGCTGAATGCTGCTCTTTCGTGTTGGTGATATAACCTTGCGTTAATGACGCGGCGGCTTCGGGTACATTATCAATCATCGCGACGGTGACATCCAAGGCTTGTTGTGGCGAGCTCTGCCACAGCTCTTGAGCCAAAGAAACCGCATCAGTCTGGGTTGTTGATTCTTGTCTATCTGCTGGGCGGGTATTGTGTTGTTCTTGCGCAAGCACGTTGGCGTAATACTCAGCAACCTGTGTGGCGCTCTCGGGGGCTGATTCGACTGCAACGCGCGCCATCTCATTACGTAGTTCTGGAAAACTCTCACTGATTTGCATCGCGACACTGACAACTTGATTTGGATACCAGATGGCAAGTTGGCTAACTAACTGATAAGCAAGCTCTGGTTTAGTGTTAATAATCGCTTGGGTAATGTGAGGCATATCAAAAGGCGCCGCCTCTTTCATCACTTCATAGAGACGTAATACATTAATTCCTTCAACGGCCGCCACGGCGCTAGCTACTTCCACCCCATGTTCTGGGTTATCAATTGCAATCGCTCGCGCCATTTTGACGGCTGCTCCAGGGTCTAGCTCGGCAATCTGCTGTGCTATTTGGGCTTGGGCTGATAACGGCTGTTGCTGCTGGTTAAACTGGGTGCGAGGGTCTAGCTCAGATGATAATGGTGCTGTCGCCACTTGCGCCACAAACGACTCTTGCTCAGCGACAGGTAAAGCCTGACGGGCTTTCATTCTAATCACAACAAAGATGGCTAAAAACAGTTCAATGCTAATAATAAAATAGAATAGTGCATCGCTACCAAATTGATTCATTAACACCGAAGCGCTGTAAGGGCCAATAACGCCACCAATGGCCGAAATTAAAATCATCGTACCCATCGCTGACACCATTTGTTGTTGTTTTAGCTTATCTAATAGTTCAGCAACGCTTAATGGATAGAGACAGGCGAGAATACCCCCAGTAATAAGCGTTGCAATGAGTAAGACGGGATTGAGACTCGCACTTACAAACTGCGGGATTTGACTCGCCATGATGATTGAAATGATCAGCATGCCAAGCAATAAGCTACGGCGATCTAGCTTATCTGAAAGGTATCCGACAGGGAACTGCATGATAAAGGCGCCGAAGATGGCACAGCCGATATACAAAGATAAATCAAACTTGTTTATATCATTGGCTTGGGCAAAGACAGGCAGTAAGTTAAACATTGACGCATAGACGATACCGTAGATGAAACAAGTGATTGCGGCGAGAGGCGATATCTTAAATAAGCTAGGTATCGACATCGTAACAACATCTTCAACCTTTGGCCCTTTATGGCGACTAAAGGCGACGGGAATGACTGCTAAGGCGAGCAAGATCCCCGAGAGGACAAATAAGGTACTGGTCATTGGATCGGCGGCATTCATCAAAAACTGCCCAGCGAATAAGCCACTCAGTGCCGTTGCATGATAAACCGAGAGTAAGCGGCCGCGATTCTCTTTGGTGGCGCTATCGCTCAGCCAACTCTCCATCGCGGTAAAGGCACAGGCGTTACAAAAACCGAGTAGTATTCGCATTACCCCCCATAACAGTGGATCGGTATGTAGACTACAAATCAGAATACTGACGGCACTTAATGCTACGCACCCGGCAAAAACACGAATATGACCTGCTTGTTTTATCAAGTTTTTACTAAATATTGCCCCAAGTAACATACCTACAAAGTAGAGTGATAGCACCATGCCGATAGTATCGGTATCTACTTGGTCTAAGCCCATGCGCACAGGGAGCAATACATTGATTAAGCCATTGGCAAAAAACAGAATGAAGCAACTAGCAAATAATGATAAGAGAGAAAGTAATGTATTTTTCACGAAAGCACCTGTGGTGAAGGGGTTGCTAAAGTATGAGGGAGTTTAAGGTGCTTTTATTTCAGCTAGCTTGCGTTCAATTAGCAGAGGATCGTGCTTAAAGTCATTAACACATTGCTGACAAATACATTGTTTGTGAGTGAAATGTTTAGGTAATAGAGCTATAAGCTCAGTGGGAACTTTCACTTCAAAGCACCAACAAGACGTCTGTTGAGCACCACAGGCATTTTGTTGCTGACAGATGGGACAAGTAGCACTATTCATGAGTATAACCCTATTGAGAAAAAGCTAACCACTAGAGTATAGATAGCTAGTCAGCGAATAAAGTAATTAAATTGCATACATTATACCTTTATTGATGTGGTTAATGGCAAGCTAAATTATGAGAAATAAGTTAATTTTTATTGCTGCTTCTGTTTTTTATAAGATTGAGAATTATTCGCTACAAAAAGTGATAGCTTGTGATAAAGTTGAGCCATAAAAATAATTAACGAACTAATGATTGATTTTTAGTAACTTAATCTTGTCATAGGTTCGTCATGGACGTATAGGGTTGTTATGTCATCTATTGTGGCTATCGTAGCTTTTTTATCACTAATGACGTTGTTGTTAGCTTACTTTTTCATTGAACATCAACGAAAAGAAAAACTAAAGAAGGAAAAGAGTCGCTTAACTAATCAAGTGAGTGACATTAAAGCAAATTATAAGCTAGTTGTAGAAAATATTGCCGAGTTAGCAGGGGTTGATAGTAACTCCCGTACCCGGTTGTATGCGGTTGCTAATAACTTTTTTGTCTATCAAGCAATTGATGGTGCCAGTGTTAAAGCTTTTGCCTTTGCTATTGACCGAATTAATGAAAGCTTTAGTGCATTATCAAGTTTTATTCATGACCACCCTCAATCAGACGTATTGAGCGAACGACTGAGTCTATTTGTTGATGCGTTGCCTAAAGGCAATAGTGGGTATAATACGTCTTTTTATATGCATCAGTTGCCAATGCTCAATGAATTATTAACCGTGCCACCCTCTGCTGCGGCTGAAGCCAAAGAAGCGGAGCAGGAAAACCCGCAGAGCAAAGAGCCTATGGCCGAGGTTACGATAAACTATCAAGCCGATGTCGCTGAACCGGCAAAAAGTGACTCGAAAGTGAACGTTGAAATGAATGTTGCTTAACCTTGAGTGGTCAGTACTCAATATTTCTAGAAAGCCCGTTTTTGTAACGGGCTTTTTTATTACCAAGGTAAACTGCACTGAAACAAAGCCACTTAAACCTTAGTGTAAAGCTATTGGTAAGCGCTCTTTGGCAATGGTTCGTTGTTTTTTATATCAAGT
The DNA here is from genome assembly GCF_030689115.1 of Psychrobium sp. 1_MG-2023. Classification (NCBI taxonomy): domain Bacteria; kingdom Pseudomonadati; phylum Pseudomonadota; class Gammaproteobacteria; order Alteromonadales; family Shewanellaceae; genus Psychrobium; species Psychrobium sp. 1_MG-2023. Next base: position 5,434 of record NZ_JAUYVJ010000021.1, read on the forward strand.
TGTTTGAAAAAAGTACGCTTGATTGATTTATTTTAAAAAAGCGCTTTACCTTACCCATTGGCTTATGTATGATTCGTTTCGTTCCAAAGGGGTGTAGCTCTAACGGCAGAGCAGCGGATTCCAAATCCGACGGTTGGGAGTTCGAATCTCTCCACCCCTGCCAATTCTTTTCTAGAATATCTTCATAGTATCTTCCTAATTAAATCACTTTTAATTTTAATTATTTCTTGTAGTATCTACTCAATTAAATTTCTGTATATAACAAAATGACTCAACCTTTTTCTGCGTTGCAATTAAAGTGTCTCGATGCCTTAGGGATTGAACAGTGGCAACTAAAACCTGAATATCGCTATAGCCATGACCGCATTGGTTCTACAGCCAAGCATGACTTACCTGTAGTGGCGAGTGACGTGATAGATAACGTTACTGTCGTGGAGTCAGCGCCTGAATTAGTTGCGCAATTAACGTTAGCAATAGACTACTGTCAACAGCATGCCGCTGATAATGATATTGAAATTGAGTGGGTTGAAAGTGAAAGTAATGACTTAGTCAGTTATCAAGCACCACTACTTCAATTACCGCCATTAGCGACATTATTTTCAGATGCCCAGTTAAAGCAGCAACTATGGCAACACCTTTGTGAGATCTATCGATGAGCGTTGTTTTTTCCACTTTTTCCCAAGCTGATATCGATACTGTTTATCCAATCGAACAAGCCGCTCAATCACACCCCATGTCTCGAACAGTGATGGAGTCGTGTTTATCGAAACGTTATTTTAATGCGATGGTTTTAGTTGAAGGCGTTGTTGCGGGATTTTATATTGGCGAATATGTATTAGACGAGTCATCGCTAATTGAGATTTGTGTAGCCCCTACATTTCAAGGCCAAGGATTAGGTAAACAATTATTGACGCATTATATTGAAGCGGCTAAGTCACGCGGTGCAATGAGTTGTTGGCTAGAAGTGAGAGAGTCTAACCATAGCGCACATAAGCTCTATCAATCGTTAGACTTTAATGAGGTCGATCGCCGGGTCAACTATTACCCGACGGAAACAGGGCATGAAGATGCCATCATCATGAGCTACTTTTCATTTGGTTAATCTTAGCTTAAGCAGGGAAAAGTTGTGGTAGTTTGGTTGCTAGCATCATATCACCAACCGCTTTAACTTTACCCATCATAAAGGCGGTCATGCCATTAACACTGCCGTCTAATAGCCCTTTTAAGGTTGAGCTTTTTAATATTAGGGTGACAGATGGGTCTTGGTGTTCGCCTTCAACGAGCTCAAACTTAGCATCCGCAATGATTAAATGAAATAACTCTCCTTCTAAATCAAACTGGAATACTTCATTAACTCCCGCTGCGGCTTGTGAATTGAATTTACGACCTAAAATTTCTGTATATTCTGCGACTATCGACATAGCTATCCTTTTATTGTTTTAATTTTAAATATAGTGATACCAATTTCACTAATAACTTGAATCATTTTTCACGGTCTAAACGAATGATAGCAGCGTTATTTCTTATCTCTATGGAATAACAATATAGGATAATAATACCTTGCCGAACTGGATGTCGGCACTTCGGTTCAGTTGGAATGTCGAACCTGTGCGCTACCCCGTTCATCCTCGTTACAAAATTGCTCTCTTAAACTGATCTCTTAATTAAAGGCGTTGGTATGAGCTATTAAGTTAGCACAAAAAGCTTACTGGTCAATGTGTTTTTAAACGCGCGTTTTATTGGTTGTGGGGAAAACATCACACATTGTTGTTTAAAATCCGTTATAATCGCGCGCAATATATTAATTACGCTTAACGTTAGAGATTTTTATGACAACCTTTGCTGATTCGGTGAATAAACGCCGTACTTTTGCGATTATATCGCACCCCGATGCGGGTAAAACGACCATCACTGAGAAGGTCTTATTATTCGGACAAGCCCTACAAAAAGCGGGTACAGTTAAAGGTAAAAAGTCTGGCCAGCATGCTAAATCTGACTGGATGGAAATGGAAAAAGAGCGTGGTATTTCAGTAACCACATCGGTAATGCAATTCCCTTACAAAAACTGTTTAGTTAATCTACTTGATACCCCTGGACACGAAGATTTCTCGGAAGATACTTATCGTACCTTAACTGCCGTTGATTCATGTTTAATGGTGATTGATGCAGCAAAGGGTGTAGAAGCTCGAACGATTAAACTGATGGAAGTTACGCGTTTACGTACCACACCTATCGTGACGTTTATGAATAAGCTAGATCGCGATACACGTGATCCTATTGAGCTGATGGATGAAGTTGAAGATGTCCTTGATATTGCTTGTGCACCGATCACTTGGCCAATTGGTATGGGTAAAGAATTCAAGGGAATTTATAACCTGCTAACTCAAGAGACAGTTCTCTATAAAACAGGTCAGGGTCACACGATTCAAGAAAAACGGGTGATTAAAGGGTTAGATAACCCTGAATTAGATGAAGCCATTGGTCATTACGCTGAAGAATTGCGTGAATCAATGGAACTTATCGAAGGTGCTTGTAATCCTTTCGATCTAGAAATGTTCTTAGCAGGTCAACTAACCCCGGTTTACTTTGGTACCGCGATGGGTAACTTTGGTGTCGACCATATGCTTGATGGCATCGTTAATTGGGCTCCAGCACCAGTTAATCGTATTGCGGAACAGCGTGAGGTTGAAGCAACGGAAGAGAAGTTCACAGGCTTCGTGTTTAAGATTCAGGCAAACATGGATCCTAAACATCGTGACCGTATTGCATTTATGCGCGTTTGTTCAGGCGAGTATAAAAAAGGCATGAAAATGAATCATGTCCGTATTGGTAAAGATATTAATGTCTCTGATGCACTTACTTTCATGGCGGGTGACCGTGCTCAAGCCGATGGTGCGGTTGCAGGTGATATCATTGGTCTACACAATCACGGAACGATTCAAATTGGTGATACTTTCACTCAAGGTGAAAAGCTTAAATACACTGGTATCCCTAACTTTGCTCCAGAGATGTTCCGTCGGATCTTATTAAAAGATCCTTTGAAGATGAAACAGCTACAAAAAGGTTTGATTCAACTATCGGAAGAGGGCGCTGTACAGGTCTTTAGACCGTTACGCTCAAATGAATTAATCTTAGGCGCTGTGGGTATACTTCAGTTTGAAGTGGTTGTTGCGCGCCTTCGTGCAGAGTATAAAGTAGAAGCTATCTATGAACCAATTAGCGTAGCGACAGCCCGTTGGATTAGCTGCGATGATAACGTTGCATTAGAGAAGTTTAAAAAGAAAGCTTACGATAACCTAGCGCTTGATGGTGGTGATAACTTAACTTACATCGCGCCGACACGAGTTAATTTAAACTTAGCTTATGAGCGTTACCCTGAAATTACTTTCCGTGAGACACGTGAAAACTAATTAAATTAAGTATGATTGGTTCTAAGGCTCTCTGAGTCGATGAAATCCGAAGTTAGCTCTTAGCAACTTCGGATTTTTTTTGATTAAATGCCTCACTTAAGTATTGATAATAATTCTCATTAACTGTAGTGTTAATGAGAATTATTAACACTAACTGTGTGGTGTGTATGAACACAACAACTGACCCGTTACGACTGCGATTGCAGCGCATTACATTTCCTCTAGCAATAAAGCGCACAGTTTTACCATTGGCTTTGATAATTCTTGCTTGTATTCCCAGCATGCAAAATGTTGTTTTGCAATCGCTAGCTGACGCGTTTCTACAGGTCAGTGTCTTTGTTGCTGCGACACTTTACTTTTATTATTTCTTTGTTGGGCGCTATCAATGGCTTGAACTCGCTCACGTCAGGCAAAATTTCCCTCATTTTGAGGCACCATTAGCCGCATTTCTAGGGGCTTTGCCCGGTTGTGGTGGGGCTATTATTGTTGTTACTCAGTTTACCAAAGGGCAGGCTAGTTTTGGTTCTGTCGTTGCGGTTTTAGTGGCGACGATGGGCGACGCTGCATTTTTGTTACTCGCGACTAAACCCATTGAAGGGGTTATGATTATGGTGAGTGGTCTAATGGTTGGGGCGGTATGTGGGTATGTTGTTAATGCTATTCATCCAGAAAACTACTTGCAGCCTGATAACTCCAAAGCTATTCCTGTTCATACTTGTCATGCCATTCAAGATAGTAAGCGGTTTAAGGTGGCTAGAACTTTTTGGCGTACTTTATTAACCCCTTCTCTTGTTTTAGCTTTATTGATTGCGTTTCAATTTAATTTTGATGTTATATCTCCAGCCATTGAGCAGTATGTGGTGTGGTTTGGCGCTGTCTCGGCCTTTATTGTTATTTGTTTATGGTCTATTGCATCCCCTGGGCAAGATTACCAAGCCTTTGCTTGTGAAGATGATAAGCCCGACCCTTACTCTCGATTAAATAAAGTCATTCAAGATACTCACTTTGTTACAACTTGGGTTGTTGTTGCTTTTATATTTTACGAACTTTGTGTCAACTTATTAGGTTTAGACTTAAGGCAGTGGTTTACTAACTACGCTATTTTGGCCCCATTAATAGGTATGGCGATTGGGTTGTTACCGGGCTGCGGTCCACAAATATTAGTGACTACTCTATATATCCAAGGAATTGTTCCCTTTAGTGCCCTCATTGCTAATGCCATGTCAAATGATGGTGATGCTTTATTTCCTGCAATCGCTTTGGCTCCTAAAGCGGCATTGGTGGCGACATTATATTCCTCCGTACCGGCATTAATAGTGGGTTATGGCATCTACTTTATCGCTAGTTAACGAAGTGAAGAGGGCACGCTATTTTTAGTCTCGTAGTGATAGGATATACTGAGCTTTGGTAGTTCTATTAGTTAGGTATTATGGAGTTTATTGATAGTCATTGTCACCTCGATTTTGAGCGCTTAGGCAGCGTTGATACAGTATTAGCTGCGGCTCTTGAGCAAGATGTTTCGGCGTTTGTTGTGCCGAGTGTTTCAGCGCATAATTGGCGTAAAGTATTAAAGCTCACTCAAACATATCCGCAACTTTATGGTGCTTTAGGTATTCATCCCTACTTCTTAGAGTCGGATAATAAGCTTGCGGAGCTTATCGCTTTAGCATCTGCGTCACGCAATGACATTGTGGCTATTGGTGAGATTGGGCTCGATGGTACAATTGAAGTGCCGATTAACGAACAGCTTGATGTATTAGTTGCGCAGCTAAAATTAGCAAAAACGCTTGAATTACCCGTTATTTGTCATGCTCATAAAGCCTATGATCCCTTATTAAAGCAATTAAGACGTTTTAAACTTCCTCGTGCTGGAGTCATTCATGGTTTTAGCGGCAGCTTGGTTCAAGCGAATGAATTTATTAAATTGGGGTTTAAACTGGGCCTAGGTGGCGTGATTACTTATCCGCGAGCGCAGCGCTTAGCAAGTACCGTCACAGCACTAGAGCTAGAGCATTTCTTATTAGAAACGGACTCACCAGATATGCCGCTTTATGGTCAGCAAGGTCAATTGAACACACCAGTAAATATTCCCAGAATCGCCCACGCGATTGCTAAGCTTAAACAGGTGAGCTTAGCGGATGTAGCAAATATAACCTCGCAACAATCCCGTGCACTTTTTGCTTTGTGATCAAGCTTAAACTATTTAGGCAAAATCATCGCTTAGTTATTCTTTTTATAACAAATGTGATCACGGCAAAAGTAACGTTAGCTAAATACCGCTAGATTTGACTCACCACTTTATTGGCAGCGATAATTATTGTTGTTATTTATCTGTTTTTTACAAATTTATGGAGCGTCTGATGACAGACCTAGAACGCGCAGCTTATTACGGTATTCAGTTAATGGACTTAACCACATTGAGCGCAGATGATACTGACCAAAAGGTTGTTGAACTTTGTCAAAAAGCGGTAAGTGCTGGTGGTAAAACCGCTGCCGTGTGTATTTTTCCTCAATTTATTCCTGCCGCAAAGCAAGCCCTTAAAGACTTGAAGTCCACAGATATTCTTATCGCGACAGTAACTAATTTTCCGCATGGTAATAACGATGTTGCAACAGCGGTTAAAGAAACCGAGCAGGCTGTCGCTTTAGGCGCTGATGAGGTTGATGTTGTTTTCCCTTATCGCGCATTTTTAGCGGGTGATCGTGAAGTTGGCCATGAGTTAGTTAAAGCGTGTAAAGAAGCTTGTGGTGATAAAGCAATTTTAAAAGTGATTTTAGAAACTGGTGAAATTAAATCCCCTGAGTTAATCAAAGAAGCTAGCTTAATCGCTATTGCCGCAGGCGCTGACTTTATTAAGACATCGACTGGTAAGGTAGCAGTGAATGCAACTTTAGAGGCAGCAGAGCAAATGCTACAGGCAATTGTAGAAACTGGTGGTGAATGTGGCTTTAAAGCCGCTGGTGGCGTGAAGAATGCACAAGATGTAGCAGATTATTTAACATTGACTGAAACGTTGCTTTCAAGTGACTGGATTAAACCAGAGAACTTCCGTTTTGGTGCAAGTAGCTTGTTAGATAACCTGCTAAGCACTTTAGGTAAAGGCCAAGCTTCAGAGCAACAAGGATACTAATTAATGGAATTTCTCCCACAAGAAATTATCCGCCGTAAACGCAATGGCCAAGAGCTAACAGAGCAAGAAATTGCTTTTTTTGTTGATGGCATTACTAATGATTCAATTAGTGAAGGGCAAATCGGTGCCTTTGCAATGGCAACTTATTTTCAAAATATGACCATGAACGAGCGTATTGCTTTAACCAAAGGCATGCGGGACTCCGGCACTGTGTTAAATTGGCAGTCACTTAACTTAAATGGCCCTGTGGTTGATAAACACTCAACGGGTGGTGTGGGTGATATGGTCAGCTTAACGTTGGGCCCTATCGTTGCTGCCTGTGGTGGTTATGTCCCAATGATCACTGGACGTGGTTTAGGACATACTGGAGGAACACTTGATAAGTTCGACTCCATTCCTGGTTATACCACGGTACCGAGCAATCAACTATTTCGTGATACCGTTAAAGAGCTTGGCGTTGCTATTATTGGTCAAACTGGAGATTTAGCTCCTGCGGATAAGCGGTTTTATGGCATTCGAGACGTGACATCAACCGTTGAGTCAGTGCCTTTGATCACCGCCTCTATCTTAGCGAAGAAGTTGGCAGCAGGTCTTGATGCTTTAGTGATGGATGTTAAGACAGGCAATGGTGCATTCATGAGTGAACTCCCTCAAGCACAAGAGCTAGCGCACAGTATCGTTCACGTAGCTAATGGGGCTGGGGTCAAAACTAGCGCCCTAATTACCGACATGGATCAATTACTTGCTGCAAGTGCGGGTAATGCGGTTGAAATGGTTGATGCAGTTAAGTATTTGCGTAATGAATTGGATAACCCTCGCTTACATGAAGTGACCGTTGCTCTAGCCGCAGAAATGCTAACCATCACAGGCCTTGCCGACAATGAAATGCACGCTCGTGAAAAGGTTAATCAAGTATTAGTAAACGGTCAGGCGGCTGAGTTATTTGGCAAGATGGTTGCTAAACTTGGCGGCCCGACGGACTTTGTTGAAAACTATCAACACTACTTACCAAACGCGAAGATAGTTCGCCCTGTTTATGCCACTGAATCGGGTATTATCACCCAGATTAATACGCGCAATGTTGGCTTGTCAGTAGTCGAACTTGGTGGTGGTCGCCGCCGTGCAGATGACAAAATCAATTATGCGGTTGGGTTGTCAGATGTTTTAACCTTGGGTAGCCAAGTTGACTTGCAAACACCAGTGGCAACGATTCACGCCGATAGTGAAGACGATTTTGCTAGAGCCAATGAAATGTTACAGCAAGCCATTAGCATTGGGTTAGATATGCCAAGTATGAATGATGAAGTGTTAGATATTATTCGTGAGGATGGGTAAATGAAAAGAGTGACTATTATGATGCTTGATTCACTGGGCATTGGTGCCAGTGAGGATGCAGATAAGTTTGGCGATGTAGGTGCTAATACCTTAGGCAGTATTGCAAAGGCATGTGCTAAGGGAACGGCGAATCTTAATCGCCAAGGACCACTGAAATTACCTAACTTAACCAAGTTAGGTTTAGGTCATGCTTGTGCTGATAGTTCTGGCTACTTTCCGCAAGGGTTAGACTCATCGGTTGTGCCAATGGCTCAATATGGTTTTGCCCAAGAAATTAGTTCTGGAAAAGATACACCCAGCGGTCACTGGGAAATAGCCGGGGCCCCTGTCTTATTTGAGTGGGGCTATTTCAGCGATAAAGAAAACTCATTCCCGCAATCGGTGATTGATGAGTTAGTTGAGCGCTGTGAGTTGCCGGGTATTTTGGGTAACTGTCATGGCTCTGGCACCGACATCTTAGTACGTTTAGGTGAAGAGCATATACGTACAGGGATGCCAATTTGTTATACCTCTGTTGATAGTGTTTTTCAGATTGCAGCGCATGAGGAAACATTTGGCTTAGATAAGTTACTGGATGTATGTGCTGTCGCTCGTGAAATATTAAATAAATATAATATCGGGCGTGTGATTGCTCGTCCATTTATTGGCAGTGAGTCAGCAAACTTCATACGTACGGGAAACCGACGTGATTTATCCGTATTACCGCCAGCAAAGACATTGTTAGACTTCGCTAAAGATGCTGGTAAGGAAGTCATTAGCATCGGTAAGATATCAGATATTTATGCCGAACAAGGAATTACTCAAAAGATAAAAGCGACTGGGCTCACTGAGTTATTTGATAAAACACTTGCTGCCCACCTGAATGCACCGGAGCAGAGTATTGTCTTTACCAACTTTGTTGATTTTGACTCAGCTTATGGACATCGTAGAGATATTGCTGGTTACGCAGCTGCGCTTGAGTACTTTGATACGCGCTTACCAGAGTTTTTAGCGCAAATGGCTGATGATGATTTATTGGTAATGACCGCCGATCACGGTTGTGATCCAAGTTGGCCAGGCAGTGATCATACCCGTGAGCATATTCCTGTTATTTTCTATAGCCCATCACTTGCTGGTGGCAGTGTCGGTAAGCGCGAAACGTTTGCCGATATCGGGCAATCGATTGCATCCTATTTAAATTTACCGGCCCTAGCGTACGGAAAATCATTTCTCTAATTATTTTATATAAACAGTTTTAAAGGTTATTTTATGGCAACTCCACACATTAATGCACAAGCGGGTGATTTCGCAGAAACAATTTTATTACCAGGTGATCCTCTACGTGCAAAATACATCGCAGAAACCTTCTTAACTGATGTTGTTCAGGTTAATGATGTTCGCAATATGCTTGGCTTCACTGGTATCTATAAAGGCAAGCGCGTCTCTGTGATGGGAACAGGAATGGGGGTCCCTTCGATCTCAATTTATGCAAAAGAGCTGATCACGGAATATGGGGTTAAAAACCTTATTCGTGTCGGTAGCTGTGGCGCTGTTTCAACTGACGTAAAAGTCCGTGATGTGATTATTGCACAGGGCGCATGTACCGATTCGGGCGTCAACCGTGCAAGATTCCAAGGCCAAGATTTTGCGGCAATTGCTGATTTTGGATTAATGGCTAATGCTGTCACTGCTGCAAAAGCTCACGGTATTAAAGCGGCTGTAGGCAATGTCTATACGGCTGATTTATTCTATACTCCCAACCCAAGCATGTTCGATACTATTGAAAAAATGAATGTGTTAGGTGTTGAAATGGAAGCTGCGGGACTTTATGGCGTTGCTGCTGAGTTTGGGGCGAAAGCATTATGTGTTGTGACTGTCTCGGACCACATTCGCACAGGTGAGGAAACAACGGCTGAAGAGCGTCAGTTAACCTTTAATGAGATGATTAAACTGACGTTAGAATCATTACTTATCGATTAGCACTAGCGTTGTTACATATTGAAAAAGGCTGAATTGATTACTTCGTTTCAGCCTTTTTTTGTTGCGCTTGTTGTTCTTTTTCTTCCTTAGCTTCTTGATACTGTGCTTTGGTGTATCGTTTGACCAAGTCTCGTAATAAATAGTTTGCGCGCTTTTGAGAAAGGGCTCTCGCTAATAAAAAACCTATCAGCACGGCTAGTCCTAGTGACCAACGTTGCCACTTTAATTGTTCATCTTGAATGGCAATAATCGGCTGTACAAATTCATCTTTATCTAAGCTTAATCGTAGATAACCTAATAATTCATCTTGGCGTATCTCAGCCGCTAAAATAACTGATTTAGATTCGTCTCCAATGCCATTCTCTAATGATTCGGCCATTAATGTACCATTGGCTTGATGGATCCAAATACCATTAATCAGAGGTGATTCTGTGAGGGTTTGAGCTAGCCATTGCAACTGTTGTTGCTCATTAAGCTTTAATCCCATGGTGGCGGCTAAGGCTAATTGCTGTTTAAGGGTGCTAGCAATCGCTTGTTGTTGCTGTTGACGCATCTCTTTTGACTGTTGATTCGAGTGCCATAATAAAACACCGAGTAAAATAACTAATAGTAACGCTAAGGATAACTGGCTTAGACGTTTTATTATTACTTGTTTTATTAATGAACTTTGCTTCATGAACTAACCTTTTTCTTCCCTGTTATTGATAATAAACGATAAATTTAATCGAGCAAGTAAGATTTAATGGTTTCTTCATTTATTATAGCTGTTCAATTGTTGTAATTTTATTCCATATTGACAAAAATGCTAATTTCAAACTCGGGCGTTTTTTGCTAGTTTAACGACATAAATTAATTTTTCACCTGTAATAGGATGTGTTGTGTCACAGTTTAATGTTTATTTTTCATCACGTTTAAATATCTTTGAGTTTATTTCGTCAGTTGCTGACCCATCTTGTTATGTGTTATTCAATACTGCAGGTCATGTTAATGTATTAGCATCTAATGCTCCTAGTAATGACTTTGAGCTAGTTACTTCTTCTGTGGCTGCCCCTGTGAGTACAGAGCACCTAGTGGTGACGGCGCCTCGCATCTCAGAAGAATTAGTTAACACTTTAATTAATAAGCTTTCAGGCAGCCTATTGGCGATTAAACCCGTTATTTCTATCGCGGGTTTCCAATCGTTAGAGCTGTTATTGAATCAAGTTGTGTCGATTGAAGAGGTTAATCAAGCTGCATCAAATTATGATGTGGATGTAAATCGTATTAGCAATTTTCCAGACTTAGCACAACCGGGGCTAGTTGTTCTGGATATGGACTCTACCAGTATTGAAATCGAGTGTATTGATGAGATTGCTAAGCTTGCTGGTGTCGGTGAGCAAGTTGCTGAAATTACTGAATTAGCGATGCAAGGTCAATTAGACTTCGCAGAAAGCTTGCGTGCTCGCGTGGGAAAATTAAAAGGGATAAAGCTTGAATTACTCGATGTCATTGCTAAAGACTTACCATTAATGCCCGGTATGACGGAGTTGGTGAAGCAGTTTAAGGCTCATCAATGGAAAGTGGCGATTGCATCTGGCGGTTTTACTTATTTTGCTGATAATTTAAAAGATTTATTAGCGTTAGATGATGCTGTTTCAAATGTGCTCGAGCATGAAGCTGGTGAGCTTACTGGGCAAGTAGTTGGGCGTATTGTTGACGCAAAAGTTAAAGCTGAGACTGTAGTTGCCCTAGCTGAAAAATATGACATTCCTTTATCTCAAACCATCGCAATAGGTGATGGTGCCAATGATTTGGTGATGATGGAGCAGGCAGCGCTCGGCGTTGCTTATCATGCTAAACCGTTGGTACAAGAGCAGGCGAGTGTAGCGATTAACCAAGGTAATTTAGCGGCGATTATTGCGTTGTTAAAACGATAGAAGGCGGTTATGAAAGGGGCTCTTGATAACATTAAGGCCCCTGATATATAAGATGTTTACTGCTTCTCTTAGATTAAATCAAACCGTTGTAAAACTTCTTCACTAATGTCAGTCATCTCGGCTATTCCGATCACTGAATCAAGCTGGGCTTGAAGCTGACGAGTTTTGAAACTTGATTGCTTAGCGGCATAGATAAGCTCTCGGGAGAACGCTTTGTAATCGACCTTATTGGTTCTACTAATGTAAATTCTAATAGCGAAAAACTCACCTTGTTGCTTTGCTAAAGTGATAAATGCTTGGTGGTCTTCTTTCGTTTCAAACTCTTCAAATAAGCGCGTTGAGGTATGATAGTCATGACTATCGGCTGGTGTGCTTAATTGGATATAAATTTCTTGTGACACCGCTGGAGACGTCGGAGATATTTTCTTTAGTGAATTAGCAAATATCTGATTAAATAAATTGTTTTTTGCGATACATGCCGTATCTCCATACCCTAACATTGTCGATTGAGCAGAGAATAAGTTGAGCAGCCGATTCTCTTCGCGAGTTTGAACCAGGTGAGATACTTTATAGGTATTTCCTTTCTTCGATATGATGATTGGTAAGGTATCATTTTTTTCGCAATGTAAGGTTTTTAACAGTTTATTAAAGTCCGCGGGAGGAGCTATTTGTGCGGTCAGTTTACGTTTATTATTCTTGATTATTTTATAAATAAGCTTTGGTCCATGCTCTGTCTCATCATTGATTTCTATCTTTAAATTGAGCTGCTTTCCATCAGGAGTTGCACGCATAACTTGGTATTGTAAAAATGCCAGTTCAGGGTTTCCGCTAACTTTGGCTAACAATGGAAACTCCAGTTTAATGATGTCTGAAGCCGTTATCGGTACAGATTGCTTCATTAGAATTTGCATACCGTGGACAGAAAAGTCGACCGTTGAGCCTTTAAAGGTTTGTTTATTGTGATGGATAATCACCGGTGTTTGATAATTAAAGCGGTCTTCTTGGCGTAATGATTGATAATTAGTGTCAATCAATTTGAGCCCGGCTTGTGCTGTGTCGCTGTGACAAAAAACTTTCAGTTTAGCGAGTTCATTTTTTTTGGGCTGCCGTTGCTGGTAAAAGCTTCTACCTTGCTCTGAAGTAATATCAATAAGATAGCCCATGAGATCGAGCTCTGATAGGGATTCTAAATATTGATGTTGTTCTGGCTTTGCGCTGTCTTTGGCGGTTAAGTGCTTAGGTAGTACATTGGGTAAACGCCATTGGTGATCAGTAATCGGCGCCAATTGTAATTGATAAACCCGCCAGCCTTCTTTTTTTGCACCAAACTGCATGAACAAGTCCGTTAATCCAGTATGCTTTAATTCATAATCTGTGGCGCTGTAAAAGTATTTTTTGCCTTTGGCAATATGGGTGAAACAGTATAATAATTGGTTTGGCTTAGATTGTAATAGTTTCAGAATACGAGTCAGTCGTTTACTTCTTAGTAGGCCAGTGACCCGCAGAATGTTATTACTGCTTTGCCAATAGTTTATGATGTGACGATTTGCCGGGTTACATAAAGCATATTCAGCATGATACTGATCATCGTTCTGACTAAAGAAAATGGGTAGGCCAACAAACTTGCTGCTGTAGAGTTGTTGATAACCAAAGGTTGTTAACATATCAATGACGTGTTCAACATCTGTGGTTACTTGGTTTTTTTGAATTTTTAAGTGTGCTTGAAGAACGCTATCAATTTTTTCATCGAGGTGTTGACGTTCTAATTGATACCAAGAAGCTTCATTTTTTGTCTGAATATTCAACACGGTATAAGCGAGCTCTAGATTGACTGGCTCACTATCGGGCAATTGCTCGATTTCATTATGCTTTACATAAAGTGTATCACCCACACGAATGGCATGTTGACTCGCAAGTTTAACTTTGGCGCCATGAACTGATAAATTAGAGGTGATACCGTTAGCCGTTCTGCCATTGGCTAAGCGAACGGTGACTGGTGATAGAGTATTGATTCGCTCTTCTTTTCTTAAGTGAAATTGCGCGAGATCGATGATTTTTGCATGGTGGACTGGTACTTGTGCCGTAACACTTTCCATCTTTGCTGGTGTTCGTCTCTTCTGTTTGGCAGCCTCTTCTATTGATTCACGGCGCAGCTGATCTACATCATCTTGTTGCTCGCGATAAGAATTTTTTGTTTGAGAGACTTCTTCAAAAACACCAGTGGTGTATTTAGAGTATACAGAGATAGCTTCATTGAACGTTTCAATGGCTAAATCATCAAGGTGATGGGTAAGTCCTTCAAATTGAAACTCTCTACATTCACCATCCACACGCCCCCTTAGGTCAATCGCACGAGAGCATTCAGAATAGAGACGATTAACTTCCATTTTAACTAAAAAGCGTCGAGACTTTGACAGTTGAAGCGTGAGATCTTCAAATCGTTGGTTAAAATCTTGATCGTGAAAATAAGGAATAATACTGCTTATTAAAGCGTGGTCAGTATCTACAGGCATATTGGTGAACACTTTCCTATTTTGCTATAAAAATAAATCGACGATGCGCTAAGTAATCTTACCATATCGAGGTAGAATAACCGCAACAAACTCCAAACCATACACTGTTTGTGTAATGGCTAGGACTATTATTTATAAAGCAATTTATATGCCTATTATGTCGGTGGTTAAAATTTATTATGGCAAAATCTAAAACTTCTTACGTTTGTAATGACTGTGGTGCGGAACACTCACGCTGGCAAGGACAGTGTAATGCCTGCCAAGCGTGGAATACTATCACCGAAGTTCGTCTTGATACCGCTGTAAATGCTCGCAGTGCTCGCTTCTCAGGTTATGCTGGGAACACACAAAGCAAAGTTCAAACATTAGAACAAATTTCATTAGATGAGTTACCGCGCTTAGGCAGTGGTTATCAAGAGTTAGATCGTGTGTTAGGTGGTGGTATCGTACCCGGATCAGCTATTCTTATTGGTGGTAATCCCGGTGCAGGTAAAAGTACATTATTACTGCAAGTGATGTGTGGACTGGCTAATCAAATGGGGGCTTTGTATGTTACTGGCGAAGAGTCATTGCAACAAGTTGCGATGCGAGCTAGTCGTTTAGGCTTGCCAACCGACAAGCTCAAAATGCTATCTGAGACGTCTGTTGAAACGATTTGTGATATTGCCAAGCAAGAACAACCTAAGATTATGGTTATTGACTCTATTCAAGTGGTTCATGTTGCTGATATTCAATCTGCACCTGGGAGTGTGGCTCAGGTACGTGAATCAGCAGCTTTTCTGACTCGTTTTGCAAAGCAGTTTGGCGTGGCTATCTTTCTTGTTGGCCATGTAACAAAAGACGGCAGCTTAGCTGGGCCAAAAGTTTTAGAGCATTGTATTGATTGTTCTATTTTATTAGATGGCTCGACTGATAGCCGTTTTAGAACCATGCGCAGTCATAAAAACCGCTTTGGTGCGGTTAATGAATTGGGTGTCTTTGCGATGACAGGGAAAGGGCTCAAGGAGGTGACTAACCCGTCAGCTATTTTCTTATCTCGTGATGATGAAGAAAGCCCGGGCTCTGTTGTGTTGGTTATTTGGGAAGGGACTCGCCCATTATTGGTCGAACTTCAAGCGCTGGTGGATTATTCTCAGATGCCAAACCCGCGTCGAATAGCCGTTGGCTTAGAACAAAACAGGCTAGCCATGCTACTTGCTGTATTACATCGTCATGGAGGACTTCAAATGTCCGATCAAGATGTTTTTGCTAATGTGGTTGGCGGAGTAAAAGTAGCTGAAACTGCTTCAGATTTAGCCTTATTAGTAGCGATGGTTTCTAGCTTTAAAAATCAAGCTTTAGGTCATAACTTAGTCGTGTTTGGCGAAGTTGGTTTAGCGGGGGAGATTCGCCCTGTGCCGAGTGGGCAAGAGCGTTTAAATGAAGCGTTTAAACACGGCTTTACTCGCGCCATTGTACCGATGGGAAATGTACCAAAAACAATCCCAAAAGGGATGGAAATCATCGGCGTTAAAAAGCTTTCACAAGCCATTGAGGCGATTTTTTAGCGAGCCAGTTGTGTTATATCTCGATTTAGTAATTCTTCGTTAGCAATATTTAACTGCATTAAGCGTTTTAATTCAGCAATGCTATCAAGGTCAATGTGATGACATTTCATGCCAAGCATGTGTTTGTCGACATGAGCAATGATGGCATTCATTTTAATAATGTGCTCGTCGCCTAATTTTAACTCTAACTGAACATGATCTCCTGTGTCCGCGGGAAAAAGGCTTGGTTCAGTACACAAGAAACCATGCAGTGATAAGTCGAGGATTTGTGTTGACCATTGCTGCTCAGCGATGATTAATTTTGCGTCATGGCTAAATAATACCCGCTGAAAAAGTCTTTTATCTTCCATCATTCTCTCTTTAGTTTTTAACGCTCTCTTTAGTATAGTCAAATTACCGTATTATTAACCTGAATTACAACTTAATTTTCCACGTTAAAGGATGCCAGAGCATTGTATATTTGCTGATAAACAAGATTAGTTCTCGGCTGGTAGGGAGACAAAGTACCCTAAAAGCTGTTGTAATCTTGCCGTTTTATCTGGCTTAAGAGGATCGAATTTTAACCCATAAAGCTCGATGCCACCTTGACCATGGTGATGGTTTTGCACGGTAACGGGTAAAACAACCGGCTCAATATCTAACTCTTCAGGTAAAGCGAACTCAATATTGATATGCGCGCCATCATCAAGGCATGATGAGCAACATTCTAGTTGGAGTCCACCCATACTCATGTCAATGACAGAGACTTCCATAGGTTCATTCTCTGGAATTAATAATGTGGCGGAGGCGTCTTTTATCTTAATACGATTATAATGACGGAATTGTTCAAATTGAATATGGCGAGGGTAGGTTAAATGTATATAAGGATATGGAGCAGAAGCAATATGCATAACACCAGCCTTAAAGGCGCAAGCTTTAGCGTTCGATAAAAAGTGAACAATCACTTCTTCGCCAGCAAGTAAGCTATTTTCTTCCCCACCACAGTGAGAACTGGGCTTAGTCAAAATGATACTTTTATCTTTTTTATAGCCTATAAAGTTAGCCCTATATTTTCTTTGAGATATAGTGGTTCTAAGTAAAACACTGGTTCCAACCAAGTCACCTAATTCATCGATATTCACAATAGCCCTATTAATAATAATTTAAGGTAAAGAGGATTGTAACATTAGCGATAGCTAAAGTTGGTGTTGTAGTTTGTAATTTAGACTAAACCTGACGTAAATCAATTCAAGAAAAGAAAAATATTCATTGATTCAAGGTTTTTATCAAATAATCAGACAAAGGGATGAATAAGTATTTTTTATAATAGCCAAATTACCCTGGTATTAAATTTATTTTATCATTGAGTTAGAGGGTAATAATTAAGTTAAGTTAAGTTAAGTTAAGTTAAGTTAAGTTAAGTTAAGTTAAGTTGTGCTCTTTTTAGCACGCATAAATTGCAGGTTGTGATAATGGACAAGAATAAAGTGTCTACACTACTTAGAGAGCTTACAACGCTAAAAATACTATCAACTAATCTCGCGATGAAATACAAACTATAGTGCTCTGGCGTTTAACTTGTACTGAAATTTTTAATTAGTTAAATAAAAAGGCCCCGTTTTATTTAGATAAAACGGGGCCTTTTATATACGGTCAATCTAAGAGTGTATTAAGAAATACGCTTGTATTTAATACGGTGAGGGTTAGCTGCTGCTTCACCGATGGTTTCTTTTAACCATTTCTCATAATCGGTGTATGCGCCTTCGAAGAAGTTGATTTGACCTTCATCACGGTAATCTAAGATGTGAGTCGCGATACGGTCTAAGAACCAACGGTCATGCGAGATAACCATGGCACAGCCAGGGAACTCTAATAAGGCATCTTCTAATGCACGCAGTGTTTCAACGTCTAAATCATTGGTTGGCTCATCAAGCAGGATCATATTACCGCCCGCTTTTAAGAGCTTAGCTAAATGAACACGGTTACGCTCACCACCAGACAGCTCACCAATACGTTTTTGCTGATCGCTGCCTTTGAAGTTAAAGCGGCCCACATAAGCACGTGATGGGATTTGGACATTACCAACGGTTAAGATGTCTTGATCTTCGGCGATTTCTTGGAAAACAGTGTTGTTTTCATTCATATCATCACGGAACTGATCAACACTTGCGCAAACTACGCTTTCACCAAGAGTGATTTCACCTGAATCAGGTTGCTCTGCACCCGTAATCATTTTAAATAAAGTCGACTTACCTGCACCATTGGCACCGATGATCCCAACAATAGCGCCTTTTGGAATGCTAAAGCTTAAGTCGTCGATTAATACACGACCATCAAATGACTTTTTCAGGTTAGTCACATCAAGCACTTTATCACCTAGGCGTGGCCCCGGTGGAATAAATAGCTCGTTTGTTTCATTACGCTTTTGGTAATCGTTGGTGTTAAGCTCCTCAAAGCGAGCCATACGCGCTTTACTCTTCGCTTGACGGCCTTTAGGGTTAGTACGTACCCACTCTAACTCTTTGGCTATTGAGCGTTGACGTGCTTTTTCTTGTGATTTTTCTTGTGATAAGCGGGCATCTTTTTGTTCTAGCCAGCTTGAGTAGTTACCTTCCCAAGGAATACCTTGGCCACGGTCAAGCTCTAAGATCCAGCCTGCAACATTATCTAAGAAATAACGGTCATGGGTAATTGCCACAACAGTACCCGTATAATCATGTAAGAAGCGCTCTAACCAAGCCACTGACTCTGCATCAAGGTGGTTGGTTGGTTCATCAAGTAACAGCATGTCAGGTTTTTCTAGTAAGAGGCGACACAACGCAACACGGCGGCGCTCACCACCAGAAAGAACACCAATTTTTGCATCCCACGCTGGCAGGCGAAGTGCGTCAGCAGCACGCTCTAAAGCATGGTCTAAGTTATGACCTTCTTGCGCTTGGATTAATGCTTCTAACTCTCCTTGCTCTTTAGCAAGGGCATCAAAGTCAGCTCCTTCTTCTGCGTATTCTGCATAAACCTGATCAAGACGGGTTAGGGCGTTTTTCACTTCAGCAAACGCTTCTTCTACTGATTCTTTAACGGTTTTTTCATTATCAAGAATAGGTTCTTGAGGCAGGTAACCGATGCGAATATCGGCTAATGGGCGTGCTTCACCTTCGATATCGGTATCAAGACCAGCCATGATTTTTAGCAGAGTTGATTTACCTGCACCATTTAAACCAAGCACACCGATTTTTGCACCAGGGAAGAAACTAAGAGAGATATCTTTAAGAATATGACGCTTTGGCGGTACCACTTTGCCAACACGGTTCATTGAATAAATAAATTGAGCCATTGGATAATCCTAAAATTAATGAGCTGATAATTATGCCCATAGTGTAAACAAAAAAACGCAATGGCGATATGGCTAACATGCAATAGCTCTTGGTAAGGGCAAGAAGCAATTCCCTTAATGTTGTTAAGTAAAAGTGCCCTTAATAGCAGATTTGATTTCGCCCATTTCTTTTAGCTTGATATAGTAACTCATCGGCTTGCCTATACATCTCTTTTACCGAGGTTGTTTTTTCTTTGTGCCCTTTACACTGTAAGCCCATAGAAACTGTGATAAAACGGTCGGAACCATTTGTTTGATGAGTGAGGTTAACTCTTTCTATATTAGACTTTATTTTCTCGGAGAAACTTATCGCACTTTGATGAGTATCAGCGTTAAAAATAACTCCAAACTCTTCTCCACCTAATCTAAAGCAGTAATCGCCGTGACGGGATAGCGAGCTATTAAGTGCTGCACCAACGCTTTCAAGAATACGATCACCTTCTTGGTGGCCATAAGTATCGTTGAATTCTTTAAATAGGTCGATATCAATAATAAGGAAGCAAATTAAGGTCTGATGTTGCCTAGATGCGTTAATTGCTGACTTAAATATAGATTCAAAATTACGACGGTTTAAAATACCCGTTAATGTATCTGTTGATGAAATTCGTTCTATTTCAAGTTCTAGTTTCTTTGAGCTGGTAATGTCAATATGTACACCATTCATTCGCAATGCACTCCCTTTACTATCACGGGAGGTTACTTTTCCTATGTCATGAATCCAGTGCCACTGACCATCACCAAATTTCATACGGAAAATAGCGTCATAGACTGGGGTTTCGCCATTTAGGTGTTGGGTAATTAATGCTGATGTTTTTTCTAAGTCATCGGGGTGAACAATCGAAGCCCATTTGGATAGGCCACCACTGACCTCTGAAAAGTCTTTAGTATCTACCCTATAGTCTGAATCCTTGTAGCCTTTTTGAGTGACCCAGGTCTTATTAGCTAGAATCCTCTCTTGCTTTGGATAAAAATCCCAACATCCAACGTTGGCGCTAGTCACTGCGTCATTGAGACATTTAATGCTTTCTTGTTGCTCTTTCTGTAATTGCTCAAGACTATGCTGTTTGGTGATATCCTTTAAGGTGCTGGCGATGCAATTATCTTTAGTTTTCACCAGTGTCATCTCAAATAGCAGTGCTCCGCTTTGGTAGGTAAAGAAAATAGGGGCTGTGTCAGGGGTGTTAACACAAGTCAAAAAGAGTTGCTTGAGTTCTGCGTTTTCATCAGCTGTAAAGAAGTTAAATATAGATACCGACCTTAACTCATCACGTGAAATGTCGCGATAGATTAACTCTCGATCATTGGCAAATAGGTATCGCCCATCAATTGGTGAAAGCTTTGCTATTCCATCAGGTTGACTGTTTAATAGTTCAAGTAGCTCAATAGGCGTCATAGTGCCCTCAATTTACTAGTTAACATTATCTCTCCTTATGGCTAGTCATGAGGCTATATAATTGCTTCACAGCTTTCATTTTGTTCAGTTCATATCTCTATCAATAATGACCGTACTTGAGACGTTTAAATTTCTTA
This sequence comes from Psychrobium sp. 1_MG-2023, assembly GCF_030689115.1. NCBI lineage: Bacteria > Pseudomonadati > Pseudomonadota > Gammaproteobacteria > Alteromonadales > Shewanellaceae > Psychrobium > Psychrobium sp. 1_MG-2023. The sequence goes on from NZ_JAUYVJ010000021.1 coordinate 26,127, forward strand.
TTGTTGTTAAATTATTGTTTATATACTATCCAACAATTGAGTATAAAGTAAGTGTTCCCAGAGCGGTTTAACATAATTTTGTGTGCGCTGTTTTCAAAATACCCATCTAGTGTTAAAAATACGGAGGGTTAGGTGTTGAGTTATAAATTGAGCTGACTTTAATTAAAGAGGGGGCTATCAGGGAGGGGGTGTATTGCCCCACAAACAAGAAACAATTAATTCAGCACTTTACAGCTTTATCTTATAAGCTTTCATTCTGGGGATACTGACTATTACAAGAACGAATCATTGATTGCATTATGCACTTTTTATTGTTCAAGATAACAAAAGTGGTATCAGGAAAAATGGACTCGTTGTAAGGCAACAAAAGTTTGATAAAAGTCACAGATATGGCTAGGATTTAGCCGTCTAGACATGTAGAATACCCGAAATTTTTTTAATTTATTAACGCTATCAGTGGAGCCTATAATGCTTAAACGTGATATGAACATTGCCGATTTCGATCCAGAATTGTTTGAAGCAATTAACCAAGAAACGACCCGTCAAGAAGAGCACATTGAGCTTATTGCTTCTGAAAACTATGCTAGCCCGCGTGTTTTTGAAGCTCAAGGCTCTCAGTTAACCAATAAATACGCTGAAGGCTACCCAGGTAAACGTTACTACGGTGGTTGTGAGTACGTTGATAAAGCTGAAACATTAGCAATTGATCGCGCAAAAGAATTATTTGGTGCTGATTACGCTAACGTTCAACCTCACTCAGGTTCACAAGCTAACTCAGCGGTATTCTTAGCTTTATTAGAGCATGGCGACACGGTATTAGGCATGAGCCTAGCACACGGTGGTCACTTAACTCACGGTTCACACGTAAGCTTCTCAGGTAAACTATACAACGCTAAGCAATATGGCTTAGATGAAGCGGGTGATATTAACTACGCTGAAGTTGAAGAGTTGGCTTTAGAGCACAAACCAAAAATGATTATTGCTGGATTCTCTGCATTCTCTGGTGTCGTTGATTGGCAACGTTTCCGCGATATCGCTGACAAAGTAGGTGCTTACTTATTCGTAGATATGGCTCACATCGCTGGTCTAGTAGCTGCGGGTCTTTACCCTAACCCAGTGCCAGTAGCTGATGTTGTAACTACAACAACACATAAAACACTTGCTGGTCCTCGTGGTGGTTTAATCCTTGCGCGTGAAAATGAAGCGGTTCAAAAGAAATTGAACTCTGCTGTTTTCCCTGGTGGCCAAGGTGGTCCATTAATGCACGTTATCGCGGCAAAAGCGGTAGCATTTAAAGAAGCATTACAACCAGAGTTTAAAGCATACCAACAGGGTGTGTTAGATAACGCTAATGCAATGGTTGAAGTATTACAAGAACGCGGTTATAAAGTTGTTTCTAACGGTACGTCTAACCATTTGTTGTTACTTGACCTAATCGATAAAGACATCACAGGTAAAGATGCTGACGCTGCTTTAGGCCGCGCCTTCATCACAGTAAACAAAAACTCAGTACCAAACGATCCTCGTTCTCCGTTTGTAACTTCTGGTCTACGTTTAGGTACACCTGCAATTACGCGCCGTGGTTTCACTGTTGCTGACACTAAAGCCCTAACTGGCTGGATCTGTGACGTGCTTGACGATATCAATGATGAAGCAACGATTGCACGTGTTAAGCAAAATGTACTAGAAATTTGTGCTCGATTACCTGTATATGGCTAATCATTTGCATTAATTCCAGATATAATGGCCGCCTTTGCGGCCTTTTTTATGCTTGATGCCTCTATCTAATACTATTAGCCTAATTGGGTTGCTTTGAAAGTAGTGGCTGATAAATTAGTTTAATTACCTAAGTGGCTTTGCGCGTTAATAAGTAAATTAAACGGGCTATTTAGGTGATTAATTTAAGTTTAAAGGTGATTTATGCACTGTCCTTTTTGTCGTACTTGTGAAACGAAAGTAATTGATTCAAGGCTTGTATCGGATGGGCATCAGGTAAGAAGACGACGCCAGTGTTTACAGTGTCTGGAACGTTTTACTACGTTCGAGCAGGCTGAATTGGTGATGCCAAAAATAATAAAAACAACTGGCTCACGTGAACCTTTTGATGATGAAAAGTTACGAAGCGGTATGGCTCGTGCATTAGAGCGTCGCCCAGTGGGAGTCGATGAAATCGAGAACTCATTACACCAAATCAAATCCAAGCTAAGAGCGACTGGCGAGCGAGAAGTATTATCGACGTTGGTTGGTAATTTAGTGATGGATGAATTAAAACGCTTAGACAAAGTAGCTTACATCCGTTTTGCGTCCGTCTATCGTGCGTTTGAAGACGTTGAAGAGTTTGGCAAAGAGATTGCGAAACTAGACAATAACTAGATTGAAGTGCTGGTGAATAGGAAAGGTTTATGAGTTCTAAGTGGTCATCTGTTGTCGATATTGAATTTATGCAGCAAGCTATAAACTTGGCAAAGCTTGGGCGTTATACCACAACGCCTAACCCAAATGTTGGCTGTGTTCTCGTCAATGACAACCAAGTTGTTGGTCAAGGCTACCATCAAAAAGCAGGACTTGGCCATGCTGAGGTTAACGCTTTGGCGCAAGCCGGTGAATTAGCTCAAGGAGCCACAGCTTATGTAACATTAGAGCCATGTAGCCACTTTGGGCGAACACCACCCTGTGCTCAAGGGTTGATTGATGCGGGTGTTGCTAGAGTTGTGATTGCAATGGTTGACCCTAACCCGCAAGTAGCTGGCAGAGGCATTAAAATGCTTGAGGCCGCAGGCGTTAGCGTGACATCTAATGTGCTAGAGGCACAGGCTCGCGCATTAAACCCTGGCTTTTTGAGCAGAATGGAACGTAAACGCCCATTTGTTCAAGTTAAACTAGGGTCAACGCTTGATGGATGCACAGCGTTGAGTCATGGACAGAGTCAGTGGATAACCAGTGCCGATTCACGTGTGGATGTACAAGCATTTAGGGCACAAAGTTGTGCTATTTTGACCGGTTCAAACACCGTTTTAGCAGACAACCCAAGCCTCAACTTACGTTGGGATGAACTTGGTAAAGTCAAAAGTAGTATTACTGAGCAGCAATTACGCCAGCCAATCCGAATTGTTCTCGACAGCAAAAATCGAGTCAAACCAAGTCATAAAATGATTTCAATTGAGTCTTCCATTTTATTAGTTCGTCGAACACAGGATGCCTTATCGTGGCCTAGTCATGTTGAGCAGTTAGTGATTCCAGGACAGGGAGCTATAGATTTAACACAACTGATGAGTGTGTTAGCTAAACGCGATATTAACCTTGTATGGGTTGAAGCAGGGCAGACATTATCTGGTGGCTTGCTCGAAGCAAATTTAGTCGATGAGATTATTATCTATCAAGCGCCAAAGTTGATGGGCTCAAATAATAAAGGGCTGTTCTCGATGCCGAGTGTTCAGGGGATAGAACAGTTAGTCGATTTAACGATCAAAGATTTACGTATGGTTGGGCAAGATATACGTGTTATTGCCTCACCACAAAGGAAGCAAAGTTAAATGTTTACTGGAATTATAGAAGCGGTTGGTACGTTAACCCAGCTCAAACAGCAAGGTGGTGATTACCATGTTGAAATTCAAACAAACTCTTTAGATATTAGTGACGTGAAACTCGGTGATAGTATTGCCAGTAACGGGGTGTGTTTAACCGTTGTAACGCTAAATAAAGACAGTTTTTGCGCTGATGTATCTAATGAAACCGTTAGCCTCACTGGTTTTACACATTACAAGGTTGGTCAGTCGATTAACTTAGAAAAAGCGCTAACACCAACGACACGTCTTGGCGGGCATATGGTGAGTGGGCATGTTGATGGGGTAGGCGTTGTTGAGCGTATCCAAGCCAATGGCCGTAGCACTGATTATTGGATTAGCGCCCCACAAGAATTAATGAAGTATATTGCTTACAAAGGCTCAATTAGTGTTGACGGTATTAGCTTAACCGTCAATGGGCTTGAAGACTCGAGTTTTCGCTTAACTATCGTGCCACATACCAGTGGTGAAACAACTATTAGTCAATTTGTTGTTGGCAGCAAAGTTAATCTTGAAGTTGACCAAATTGCTCGTTACCTCGAACGGTTAATGTTAGGGAACCAATCTGAGCAAAAGAAAGATATCAGTATGGATTTATTAGCACGCAGTGGCTTTCTTAAGTAAGAATCAAAAAAATTTATAAATAAAATGTTTTTACCCTTGAATTTAACGGTATTAAACACATGTATATTATTACTCAGCTTGCCAAATCCATTGGCTTGCACAAACGTTAAGGCTTTATCATGGCATTAAATACGATTGAAGAAATAATCGAAGATATTAAGCAAGGCAAAATGGTTATCCTGATGGATGACGAAGATCGTGAGAATGAAGGTGATTTAATCATTGCAGCGGACAAAATCACGCCGCAAGCGATTAACTTTATGGCAACTCATGGCCGTGGCTTAATTTGTTTAACCTTAACGAAAGAACGTTGCGAACACTTGAATTTACCTTTAATGGTCGATGCCAATAAAGCACAATTTTCTACAAACTTTACTGTATCTATTGAAGCTGCGACTGGGGTTACGACTGGTATCTCAGCCGCTGATCGTTCACGCACTGTTGAAGCGGCAGTTAAAGGTTGCGCAGCAGACATCGTGCAACCGGGTCATATCTTCCCATTGATGGCACAAGATGGCGGCGTATTAACGCGAGCAGGTCACACTGAGGCAGGTTGTGATTTAGCGCGTCTTGCTGGTTCTGAACCTGCTAGTGTGATTGTTGAGATTCTAAAAGAAGACGGCACTATGGCGCGCCGTCCTGATTTAGAAGTCTTTGCTCAAGAACACGATATTAAAATGGGCACAATCGCCGATTTAATTGAATACCGCAACGCTAACGAAACAACGATTGTTAAAGAAGCGCAGTGTAAATTACCGACTAAGTATGGTGAATTTGATTTAGTAACCTACCGAGACACTATTGACGATGAGTTACATTACGCAATGGTCAAAGGTGATATTAACCACGAAAACGAAACTAATGTACGTGTTCATTTACAAAACACCTTCAACGATTTGTTAGCCAGTGAGCGTGCACAAAACCGTAGTTGGCCACTTGATAAAGCGATGCAACGTATCGCTGAGCAAGGTGGTGTATTAGTGTTACTGGCTAATAACGAATCAAATGACAATTTATTAGCCCAGTTACGTGCGTTTGAATTAGAAGATAAAGGTGAAAAGCCTGTTGCGGCTAAGTGGCAAGGCACTTCACGCCGAGTGGGTGTTGGTTCACAAATATTAGCGGATTTAGGCGTCGGTAAGATGAACTTATTAAGTTCTCCTAAGCGCTACCATGCTCTTTCAGGCTTCGGTCTTGAGGTTGTAAATTACATTAGCGAGTAATAGTCGCAATCCTGCGTTTGTTTTGCTAACGGAAAAATGATGACGATGACAATAAAGTGATCGTCATCATTATTGTTTCTACAGAATGATAATGCGTTTTGGCTAGTGCCTGTGTTATCATTGCCGCACTTTTTTGGCGGCTTCTCCAAATTAAATTCTTTATAAGGTCAAATCATGAAAATTATTGAAGGTAATCTTCAGGTTACTGATGCCAAGGTGGCAATTGTTGTTTCACGCTTTAACAGCTTTATCGTTGACTCTTTAGTGTCTGGTGCAGTTGATACGCTAGTACGTACTGGCGGTATGAGCGAAGATGATATCACTATCGTTCGTGTACCTGGTGCAGTAGAGCTACCTGTTGCGACACAAAAAGTGGCAGCTAAAGGCGAGTTTGACGCAATTATCACGCTAGGTGCGGTAATTCGTGGTGGCACACCTCATTTTGATTTTGTTGCCGGCGAATGTAATAAAGGCTTATCACAAGTTGCTATGCAATACAGTGTACCAGTGGCCTTTGGTGTTTTAACTACAGACACTATTGAACAAGCTATCGAACGTGCTGGCACTAAAGCGGGTAACAAAGGTGGCGAAGCGGCACTAAGTGCCCTTGAAATGATTAATGTAATGCGTCTACTAGACGCATAATAGGAAGTAAGAAAGATATGAAACCATCTGAACGTCGTAAAGCCCGTCGCCTTGCCCTGCAAGCGATTTATTCATGGCAGCTATCTGGCAATAACGTTGGCCTGATTGAGCATGAATTTTTGACAAATCAAGATATCAAAGGGGTTGATGTTGAGTACTTCCGCGCGTTGCTAACGGGTGTCGCTCATTCTTGTGTTGAAATTGATGATGCTTACCGCCCATATTTAAGCCGTAACGCGGAAGAGGTGGATCAAATCGATCGTGCTATCTTACGTTTAGCTACTTATGAGTTAAAAGAGCAGCAAGATACGCCATACAAAGTGATTATTAATGAAGCAATTGAACTTGCAAAAGCTTTTGCAGCAGATGATAGTCACAAATTTGTTAACGGTGTTTTAGATAAAACTGTTGCTCGTATTCGTAAACTAAAATAGGCCTTATACCCCATGGCTTGTGGTGAATTTGAGCTTATCGAACGCTATTTTAGCAATCGACAAGCTCAACGTTTTGACGTTGTAAAATCAATCGGTGACGATTGCGCACTCCTTGAACCTATTCCAGAACAGCTTGTTGCTGTGTCGACTGACACCCTTGTTTGTGGTGTGCACTTTTTTGCAGATATGCCTGCTCATGCCTTAGGTTATAAGGCATTAGTAGCTAATCTCAGTGATCTTGCTGCAATGGGGGCAAGCCCAAGCTGGGTTTCTCTTGCGTTAACACTGCCTGAAATTGATGAACCTTGGTTAGCTGCCTTTAGTGAAGGCTTCTTTAAAGCTGCTGACTATTATGGTATTGAGCTAATTGGTGGTGACATTACCCGTGGTCCATTGAGTATTACTCTGACTGTGCAGGGCCAAGTGCCAAAAGGCCAGCAAATAACCCGTGATAAAGCTCGGATTGGTGATTGGGTTTGTGTTACTGGTCAATTAGGTGATGCAGCACTTGCACTTGAGTCGCTATACCAACGAACTGAATTGCCTAGTGAGACGTTAGAGCCAGTGCTAAAACGCTTATACTACCCAACCCCACGATTATTGGCTGGGCAAGCATTACGCAATATTGCATCATCGGCGATTGATCTTTCTGACGGCTTAGCCTCAGACCTGAAGCACATTGCTAAACAATCGGGTTGTAAAGCAATTGTTGATGTCGGGAGCTTGCCCTTATCCGCGCAACTTCGTGATCATGTCACTAGTGAGCAAGCATTAAAACTTGCACTTAGTGGTGGTGAAGACTATGAATTGTGTTTTACTGTATCTCCACAAATGTTAGGGAGTGTTGAAACGGCGCTTAAACATACCAATACCACATTTACGTGTATTGGTCAGATGCAAACTGGTGAAGGCATTGAGTTTAGACTCGATAATAAGCCAATTAGCGATACATTTAGAGGCTTTGTTCACTTTTGAAACATCAAGATCCTGCATTAGCAAAATTATCTTTAGCAAACCCATGGCACTTTCTTGCGTTAGGTTTTGGCTCTGGCCTTGCTCCTAAAGCGCCGGGAACTTTCGGCACGTTGGCGGCATTACCGTTGTATTTTTTGATGATGGACTTGAGCTTATTTAGCTTTGTCATCATTACGATAATCATTACTGTCGCTGGTTTTTGGATCTGTGACAAGACCGCTAAAGATATGCAGATTCATGATCATGGTGCGATTGTTTGGGATGAGGTTGCCGGAATGTTGATTACCTTAATTGCTGCACCGGTGAGCCTTACTGCAGTGATTGTTGGTTTTGTGTTATTTCGCTTTTTTGATATTTTAAAGCCTTGGCCAATTAAGCTACTTGACCGTCATGTTCATGGCGGCTTTGGCATCATGATTGACGATGTGTTAGCTGGTGTATTTGCGGCGCTTTGTCTGCAAGGTATTCATTATTACATTTGGCCATTAGGTTAGGAGTAGCCAAATGAATCGACCTAAGACGCATTATTTATTCGTTTTATTAGTTGCTGTTTTCATTGTGCTAATGGTAATGAATATTCTCCCATTTCCTTTATTAGTCGTGATGCTGCTAGTGTCATGGTGTGCCCTCGCACTTATCATTATGCTAATACAGCGCATCGCTACGGGTCGGAACTATCGTTCTAAACAATAGTACTCACCCGCTATTAATCTCTCTAGGTTCGTATTGTTGGATTAAGATTTATTTGCTAGCTTGTTTATATTAGTTCATTAAACTGGACTGTCATTAGCAAGGAGCAGTGAATGCAGCAGAAGAATAAATCCTCTAGCAACCTAAGCCGTTTAGTTTTAATCGCTACTCTGTTCTCCCTTTTTGTCATTGCCTTAGGTGCTTATACGAGGCTAGTGCATGCTGGGTTAGGCTGTCCTGATTGGCCTTTGTGTTATGGTCATTTATGGGCTCCAGTTGAAAGTGCTGATATTATCAAAGCTAACCTAGCATTTCCTGATGCGCCAGTTGATCTGTCTATTACGTGGCCTGAAATGACTCACCGTTACCTTGCCACTAGTCTTGGCTTATTTTGCATTGCAATCGTGCTTTTATGTTACCGCGAAAAAAAACGAATAGGGCAGGCGCCACTTAAACATAGTGTATTGTTGTTGTTTTTTATTATACTCCAAGGCTTGTTTGGAATGTGGACCGTTACTTTGAAGCTCTGGCCTCAGGTAGTAACTACTCACTTACTTGGTGGCTTTTTTACTTTTAGTTTGCTGTTGTTATTGTGGTTACGGCTCAATAAAAGGGTGATTATTAGTGGGGAAAGCAATGTAGTTAGGGGTAAACATAAAACACTCTGTTGGTTAGCTTTGGCGGCCTTGCTAATCACATTATTCCAAATTGGTTTAGGAGGCTGGACTACGTCTAATTATGCGGCCCTCGCTTGTACTCAACTCCCCTGGTGTGACTTATCACATTTAGACTCTAATGATTTCAGCCAAGCTTTTAATGTATTCCAGCAAGTGGGGCCAAATTATTTAGGCGGCCAACTGGATGCTGGTGCACGTATTGCAATTCATATCAGCCATCGCATTGGTGCAGTTTTAGTCACAATAGTGATTGGCATATTGCTGATTAGCTTAGTTAGAGCGAGGTACTATCGCCTAGTTTTAGGTTTAGCGGGGCTGCTGTTTATTCAGTTGAGTCTTGGCTTAGCCAATGTCTATTTTTATTTACCGCTCTTTAATGCTGTTGCTCATAATGTAATGGGTGCCATATTATTTGGTGGTTTAGTGGGTACTAACTATTATTTGTGGAGTAAGGCAGCAGGTGAAGAGTTAAAGCGATAAAAATAAAAAGCGACGAATCATTAAAAGGGGGAAATGATTCGTCGCAAAGAGAGCGTTTGTGTACTTGTTGTTCTTATTATTGAAACTGGTATTGTTTTGCCTTTAAATTTGTTCTCTTTCAAATATTGATTGAGCTAGTGAATAAACGCTGGACCAATGCCTGAGCTCCAGGCAAAAACGGTTAAGCCAAGCATACTCACTAGAAACACTAACCCTACTGTAACTAAGCTACTGGCATAAATAAAACCACGCTCTTCATCGATTCCCATCACGATAGGAACACCGGTATAGAGCATATACACTGAGTATGCGATACCTGCTAAGCCGACACACATGACAAACCAGAGCTCAGGGTATAATGTTGCAAAGCCAACCATATAAAGTGGTGTTGCGGTATATGCCGAAACTTCTATGCCTTGAACATGGCTCGGATTTGCGCCAAAACTATGGGCCATCCAGTGTGCCATTAATCCTAATGCAATGACACCACCGACGAGTGCACCATACATTAGCATGGCCATTGCCAGAGCACTTTGTGGCGTTAGTTTAATGAGTTCTCCTGCACCGATGCTCCAACCAATATGCACTGATGCGATATAGGAACAGACTGTTGGAATTAATGCGATAAATAATGTGTGAGTTATAGAGTTGATTAAAGACTCATGGCGATCTGCAATGGTCTTCCATTCTTGTTTCGGGTGTGTATAGATGCCCCAAATATGCGATAAAATCATGTTGCCACCTTGTTTTAATTGATTAAGTACCTAACTACCTGTTAAATCGTTAATTAAAAACACTCTAGATACCGACCTTTAAGAAAAATCCATTAAGAAAGATCTAGGTTAGCAATCATCGCTTATTTATCTACAGCACAGCCCTCATCCTCGTTAAGCAACTTTATCGCTAACAGTGTCCTTTATATTTATCGGTTAATTTTCACACTAATGCAAGTGTTAAACTAATTAATTAGCAAAATAAGCTTGACATGATTGTTTTTTATCGAAAATTATTTTTCATTTTTTGGGTGTTTTTTTTGCATTTTGAAAATAGCTTCTATACTTAGGGTTATATCGTTTGGATATAAATGATTGACAGTAAACGATCCTGTGCAGAACTGAGTTATTTGGGGTGATGTTTTAAGACTCTACTCTGCGATTTTATCAAAGAAGATAGGGTGAGTTCGTGCATAAATTAATCTCAGTAGCTGTGCTGAGCGCGATGTCGTTTTTAGCCACAGCGAGCGGCGGAAGTCCGTTCAACTTAACAACAGGTGTCACCGATATTAGTCATCGTGTTTACGACTTGCACATGACTATTTTGTACATTTGTATTGCCATAGGGGTGGTTGTTTTTGGTGTAATGTTTTATGCCATTATCAAACATCGAAAATCTAAAGGGGCAACTGCAGCCCAATTTCATGAAAGCACCAAAGTTGAAATTATTTGGACTATTATTCCATTTGTTATTTTGGTCACAATGGCTATTCCTGCAACGAGCACATTGATTGAGATGGAGGATAACTCTCAATCTGATATCACCATTAAAATTACTGCATCACAGTGGAAATGGCACTATCAATATTTTGAACATGATTTTGGTTTCTTTAGCTTATTATCAACACCCAGTGAACAAATCTCTAACCAAGCGCAAAAGAGTGAAAACTATTTGCTGGAAGTAGATAAGCCTTTAGTCATACCAACTGGAAAAAAGGTTCGCTTTTTGATCACTGCCGATGACGTGATTCATTCGTGGTGGGTGCCTGCGTTTGCAGTAAAACAAGATGCAAATCCGGGCTTTATTAATGAGGCTTGGACGCGTGTTAATGAGCCGGGGATATATCGCGGACAATGTGCTGAACTTTGTGGTAAGAATCATGGTTTCATGCCAATTGTGGTCAAAGTGTTACCGCAAAACGAGTACGATGCGTGGCTTAAAGAGCAACTTGCCCAAGTTGAAGTTGCCAAACAAGCTGAAACGAAAGCATTGGCCTCGACACTGACTTATGAAGAATCAATGACGCTAGGTAAACAAGTTTACTTAGCGCGCTGTGCTATGTGCCATCAACCAAATGGCCAAGGCATTCCAGGTGCATTCCCCCCAATTAAAAATAGCCCGATGGCTCTAAATGATAAGCAAGCTCATATTGATATTGTGTTACATGGCAAGGCTGGTACTGCTATGCAGGCATTTTCAAATCAGTTGACTGCGAAAGAGATTGCTACAGTTATAACGTATGAAAGAAATGCTTGGGGTAATGATACTAAAGACGTTATTCAAGTCAGTGAAATAATAAATAGGGAGGTTAAATAATGAATACGGCGACAACGACTCCTGAACAACATGGCGCTGAACACCACGACCATAAACCAAAAGGTTTAATGCGCTGGGTTTTAACCACAAATCATAAAGACATTGGTAGTTTGTATTTAGGCTTTAGCTTTTTAATGTTTTTAATTGGTGGGGCGATGGCTATGGTCATTCGCGCTGAGCTATATCAACCCGGGCTACAAATAGTTGAACCTAACTTTTTCAACCAGATGACAACAGTTCATGGTTTAATTATGGTGTTTGGTGCGGTGATGCCTGCATTTACTGGCTTGGCTAACTGGTTGATTCCAATGATGATTGGAGCGCCTGACATGGCGCTGCCGCGAATGAATAATTGGAGCTTTTGGATCTTGCCAATGGCGTTTTCAATTCTGCTTGCTTCATTGTTTATGGAAGGTGGTGGCCCTAACTTCGGCTGGACATTTTATGCACCACTTTCAACAACCTACTCTCCTGATAGTACGGCATTGTTTGTTTTCGCTGTCCATATTATGGGGATATCATCAATTCTTGGTGCCATTAATGTTGTAGTGACTATTGTTAATATGCGCGCACCGGGGATGACCTATATGAAGATGCCACTCTTTGTATGGACTTGGTTAATTACCGCGTTTTTACTCATTGCGGTGATGCCTGTGTTAGCAGCAACAGTAACTATGGTACTCACTGATAAATATTTTGGGACGAGTTTCTTTGCAGCAGCAGGTGGCGGTGATCCAGTATTGTTTCAACACATTTTTTGGTTCTTTGGTCACCCGGAAGTATATATAATGATTTTACCTTCATTTGGTATTATTTCTGCAATCATTCCAACCTTCTCTCGCAAGAAACTCTTTGGCTATTCATCAATGGTTTACGCCACGGCGTCGATTGCGCTGTTATCTTTTTTAGTGTGGGCGCATCATATGTTTACCACGGGTATGCCGGTTGCCGCAGAACTGTTTTTTATGTATTGCACTATGCTTATTTCAGTGCCTACTGGAGTTAAGGTGTTTAATTGGGTTGCTACGATGTGGCGAGGCTCGTTGACCTTTGAAGTGCCAATGCTGTTTGCGATCGCTTTTATTGTGTTGTTTACCATCGGTGGCTTTTCGGGGTTAATGCTTGCCATCACCCCGGTGGACTTTCAATACCATGACACTTATTTCGTGGTTGCACATTTTCATTATGTGCTGGTTACTGGTGCTATATTCTCTATTATGGCAGCGGCTTATTATTGGCTGCCGAAATGGACGGGGCATATGTATCACGAGGGTCTGGGCAAACTGCATTTTTGGGCATCCCTTATCTCCGTTAATATTTTGTTCTTCCCGATGCACTTTTTAGGTCTTGCTGGGATGCCGCGCCGAGTACCTGATTATGCGCTGCAATTTGCAGACTTTAATCAGTTAGTTAGCATTGGTGGCTTCGCCTTTGGTTTATCGCAACTGATCTTTTTGGTTGTGGTGATCAAATGTGCTCGTGGTGGTAAGCCGGCTCCAGCTAAACCGTGGGAAGGTGCAGAAGGCTTGGAGTGGGAGATGCCATCGCCCGCGCCTTATCACAGTCATACCACACCACCTATTGTGAAGTGATCATTATGAACCGTGAACAACTAACACAGCAAAACAGGCGCTTGGTTCAAAAGCTACTATTGATTATTGGTGGGATGTTTTGTTTTGGCTTTGCGCTAGTGCCTTTATACGATGTGTTTTGTGAGTTCACGGGGCTAAATGGCCGTAATACGATAAAAGCAGAACAGCAAAGCCAGAGTATTGATTCATCCAGAGTGGTTCGCTTACAACTGACCACTTCAGTGTCGCCGGGAATGCCATGGCAGTTCAAGCCAAATCAGCATTATATAGATGTACACCCCGGGGAAAACAAGGTGGTTAAATTTAGTGCGAAAAACTTAAGTGGACAGGCAATTGTTGGGCAGGCGATACCGTCAGTGTCACCTGGTTTAGCTGGACTGTATCTTAATAAAACCGAGTGTTTTTGCTTTAACCAGCAACCTCTAGCGGGTGGCGAATCAGTTGAAATGGGCTTGGTGTTTTTTATTTCACCTGACATTCCTGAGCATATTTCAACACTAACACTTTCATATACATTATTTAATGTCACTGATGTCACTGAGGCTGAATCACATAACTTACAGGCCGCTTTATAAATAGGAGTGTTTCATGGCTGAGCAAACTACACATTATTATGTTCCGTCACAAAGCCATTGGCCGATTGTTGGTGCCATTGGTTTATTGTTTATTGCTATCGGTGCAGGAATGGCCGTGCAGCAACTAGGATCTGAAGCGCAAAGCGGAGGTTGGCTATTAACCATTGGTGTTGTGATTATTATTGCAATGATGTTTGGTTGGTTTAATGATGTGATTAAAGAGTCAGATCAAGGACTCTATAGTGCACAAATGGATCGTTCATTTAGACAGGGAATGAGCTGGTTTATTTTCTCTGAAGTGATGTTCTTTGCTGCATTCTTTGGTGCGTTGTTTTATATCCGTACTATCGCCATTCCTTGGTTGGGAGGGGCGTCAAATAATCAGATGACTGGACAGGTATTATGGCCAGAGTTTGAAGCCGTGTGGCCTTTAGTGACGACCCCCTCGGGTGATACAACCACAGCGATGGGCTGGCAGGGATTACCACTTATCAATACCGTCATCTTACTTACGTCATCCGTTACTCTCCATTTTGCTCATATCGGTTTAGAAAAAAATAATCGTAAGCAGCTCACATCATTTCTCGCTATTACTGTGGTGCTTGGGGTTATCTTTATGTTACTTCAGGCGCAAGAGTATGTTGAAGCTTATCGTCATATGGGACTGACCTTAAGCTCTGGCGTTTATGGAAACACCTTTTTCTTATTAACAGGCTTTCACGGTTTGCATGTGACTATCGGCACCTTGATGCTATTTGTGATGTTATGGCGGGTGATTAAAGGGCATTTTAGCCCTGACCGTCATTTTGCATTTCAGGCGAGTAGCTGGTATTGGCATTTTGTCGATGTGGTGTGGCTGGGCTTATTTTTCTTTGTTTATATTTTATAGCGATTTAATAAGGCCTAGGGTTGGGAGTAATCAAACCAAAGGCAACACTGAGTAAAATAACAATAAAAATAATAACAGAAAATAGTAAACGGCGAGCAATGAAGCGACTCATTAGTACAGACTTTTCAGGGGTGCGCATCATGCGCAATGCTTGAAATAAACTGAAGAAAACAAATATAAACAACCCAATAATAATTATTTTAATCACTGACATGATGATCTCCCTGTGAACGGTTGTAGTTATTTATCGCTATATTTGAGGCTATATGGTCAAACGGAATTATGCAAGATTACTACTGCCATTACTCGTGATTATAGCATTGCTACTGATGCTAGTTCGCCTAGGCTTATGGCAGCTCGAACGAGCAGGCTATAAACAGGATTACCTTGAAAGGTTAGCTCAGCGGCAGACCGTTTCATTATCGACACTACCGACAAGCCAAAACGTGGAATTAAATAAGCAGGCAGTTAATTTAACGGGCACTTTATTACATGATTATACGTTGTTGCTTGATAACGTTGTTGAACAAGGCGTCGTAGGCTACCAAGTGTTGGTTCCTATGCAATTGAGTGAATCATCACAGCAGCTAGTCTTAGTCAATTTAGGTTGGGTTAAGGCAAACTTAAATCGTGATGTATTACCACAATTGTCACAATGGTCAGGGGAGTTACAAGTTGAGGGGTATATACATCAACCCAGTGACAATCCATTTTTATCTGTTGAGCCACAGTTACTGGGCTGGCCTAAGATCATTGGGGAAGTTGATTTTAGTGTCGTTGAAACTTGGCTTCATGCAGAAAAGCAGCAACAGATACTTTACCCTGCAATTGTGCGGGTCAAAGCATCTCAACCGATAGGTTATAGCAAGCAATGGCGCTGGGTTAATGGCATGACTGTAGCGAAACATCACGGTTATGCCGTTCAATGGTTTGCCTTAGCGCTCACTTTATTCATTTTATCGGTCCATTTTTTTCGTCGCACACTAAGGAGAGGACATGAAGCAAACTAATCATATGAAGCGCTGGCAATTAATTTTGCTATTGGGCGTATTTATTGTTCCGGTGATTGCAGCAAAGCTACTCTTGGTGTCTGGCTTTAAGGGCGAGGTTGAAACTCACGGCGGCGAGTTAGTTTCAGGGGAGTTAAAGCCGTTTATCGCTTTACATGAATATAACCCTGAGCGACAGTGGCACATTGCTTATTTCTCAAACTCTCAGTGTAATAACTCATGCCTGCTTCAGCTCTATCATTTGCAGCAAACATATAAAGCGCTTGGCCGCTTACAGCAGCGGATTGGTTTAATCGTAGTTTCACCTAGCAGCGTGTCACCGGCGGTAGGGCAGGCGGCTGAGATAGATCTCAAACTGTTTAGCTTTATCAAGCCAAGCCAAAATATTACCAGTATGTTAGATAAGCAGGTTGTGATTGTTGATCCTCTCGGAAATTTAGTCATGCGCTATGACCTCAACCGTAGCAAAGAGCAACAGCAAATACTGGCTCATGACATGTTGTTAGACATTAAGCAGTTATTGAAACTATCAAGAATTGGCTAGGGGAATAATTATGACTAGAGCGTCAACGATTAATAATAATACAGTCCCTCTTTTAACTACTATTAAATACCAGTGGCATGCTTATTATCAATTAACTAAACCTAAGGTTATCTTATTGCTGTTGTTAACTGCGGTTGTTGGCATGTGCTTAGCAAGCCCTAAGTTGCCAAATATTTCGTTATTGATTTGGGGGTGTCTAGGGATAGGTATGTTGTCCTCGGCAGGGGCCGTTTTTAATCATTGTATCGATCATAACCTTGATATCAAAATGGCCCGAACAAAGCGACGCCCTATTCCACAAGGTAAAGTGAGCTTATATCAAGCCGCAGTCTTTGGTGTATTACTGTCGCTTGTTGGCTCGCTAGTATTATGGTTTTTAGTTAACCCGCTAACAGCTGCGTTAACTTTCGTTAGCATGTTAGGCTATGCCGTCGTTTACACCTTATGGCTAAAGCGAGCGACTCCACAAAATATTGTTATTGGTGGGATTGCAGGGGCTGCACCACCATTGTTAGGTTGGACAACAATGACAGGTCAATTAGATGGTAACGCACTATTGCTGGTGATGATAATCTTTACTTGGACACCGCCACATTTTTGGGCGTTAGCGATTGATCGGGTAGATGATTATAAAAAAACAGGGCTACCGATGTTGCCGGTTACTCATGGTGTAGAATTTACTAAAACCATGATTTTACTTTATACCATCTTGTTAATGGCTGTAGGCTTGTTACCTTTTTTGACCGGAATGTCTGGCTGGTTTTATTTTGTTGGTTCGAGTTTGATCAATTGGGGATTTTTTTATGTCGCATGGCAACTTAAATTTTCGCCAAAAAAGCGTTCACCGATGGCGGTTTTTAAGTACTCAATCTATCATCTTATGATATTGTTTATTATTCTGTTATTTGACCATTACCTAATGTGAGTTATTTTGAATAAAGTCTTATTAACCAGTGCCGCTATAGTCGCTATTGCTGGTGGGATTACGGCCAATATGTATTTCTCTTCGGACAGTATTACTGCCCAGCAAGTTGAGCGCAGTGTGCCAGAGCAAACGGTAGTAAAAGATAAAGGCAGCTATCGTTTATTTGAACCAGCCAAAAAATTACCAAAGTTTGAATTACAGCGCAGTGGTATTGAAGGCTTTACTGAGCAGGACTTAATTGGTAAATGGACTTTTGTTTCATTTGGTTATACTTATTGTCCCGATATTTGCCCGACGACTTTAACCCGTATAAAAGCGGTGTATCCACAGTTGAAAAATATTGCAGCAGTACAGGTCATATTCGTTTCTGCAGATCCATTACGTGATGATGTTGAACGATTGGCGCAATATGTAAACTTCTTTGATAGTAGCTTCTTAGGTTTAACGGCGAATCACGATAAATTGTTTCCGTTTGCACAAAGTCTTTTTTTGCCTTATGGAATTATTGCAACGAAGAAGAGCGATGATTATCAGGTTAATCACAGCGCTTCAATTGCCTTAATTAACCCTCAAGGTAAGCTTCATGCGCAGTTTAAGCCTGTTCATCAAGTGGGCGAGGTGCCGATTGTCGATATGAAGGTGATGGCTGACTCTTTTGCTGATATTGTTGCCACCTCAGATGGTGCATAATTATACTATGATGGAATAAAAAAGCGGTTAAGTTGATCACTTAACCGCTTTATAGCGGTGTTACTTGTCAGTGAACAGTAACTTTAATTAGCAAACGGCTAATTTTTTGAATCGAAGCTTGACCCAGCCTGTCAGTAATACAATCAGTATCAAAAAGAATAAACCATGCGGTAGGTAATTCATACTCGTTGTCGTAAGTGTTACTTGTCGAGCCTCAAAGCGTGGAAACTTGTCAACATCCTCAACGGTCACTGGCGTGTCGTTAAATAAGTAAGGGTAAATGAACTCTCTTATTTCAGTGTGATATGACTCAACCTGTTTCAAATATTCTAAGTGAGATAAACTGTTAGTATTAGCGCTCTTGTTTAGCAATCGCTGGAAAGAAAGATTTGGAGATAACCAACTTACCTTATTAAGCCAACGCTCCTTGCTATAAATATTCTCAGTATGCGCAGACCAGTGATGAGCGACAGACAGGTCGCTTAAATGCTGCATCGCATAATACCACTTCCAATGAAAACGTCCTTCAAATGTTAGCTTTTCGCTAAACTCTGGATACAGTTGTGAAAACTCAGTTAAAGCTTGATGCTTGTCTTGATCCCAACCATCATTTAATACCATTCTTTGCTGAGTACTCGCTTTCAATGGCGCATTGTGATTAAACTTTTCACTCATGGCTAAGTGAATCGTGCCAGGGATTAAAATTGCAAATACTAACCATGTGCTGATAAATAATAACGTATTAATCAGGTTGCCTTTATTAAGGCTTAAGATAATCGTTGCGACAACAAACCAAAATAAGCAATACAAGATGCTTAAGAATAGCAAGGTGGTAAATTGATAATCTATTGGTAATGATAATGATATCGCCGCATAGGAAAACAATATGATAACTAATAGTGATACTAGTGCAAAGCGCAACCCTAATAGCCTAATAATCATCTGTTGAGCAGCATTTCCAGGAAAAGAGCTTAGCAAGGACCAGCGCCCAGATTGTTTTTCATCGCTTAGCAGATTAATCGATAAGACACCAATCAATAACGGCAGCATATAAGCTAAAACAAAGCCTAAATCAAATCCTCCAGCTCGATGTTTATCAGGATTAATAAACTCCTTATTATAGATTTGTCCTTGTAAAGCAAGCGCATTAACAGACATTGAAGTGAGGTTGTTTTGACTCTGACCTTTAAATAAAGCCGCCCAACCATTTAATTGCCAAGTTGTAGGCGCTGTCGCATAGTAAGCGATCGATCCCATTTCTGGCAGTTTCGGTGCAAGTTTTAGTTGCGCCGTTTGTTTATCAAAAGCAATGATAGATTGTTGTTGAGCCTGTTGTATACGATTAAAGCTCTCTCCCCCTAGATGGATAGCTAGTAAGCCACTGAGTAAAAAAACTAAAATACTTATGTTATAGACTGTGCCACTAAATAGTCGTTTAAATTCATATTTAAGCGCTAACATAGACTCTCCGTTTCAAAAATGAGCTAAACAAACCAAAAATTAATGCTGTTAGTGTAAAGGTGAAAATAGCAGCACTTGATAAGTAAGGCTCAAGCGATTGCTTTAAGCTGGGTTGCTGATAATGAAATGATGGAAAGGTTTTCCAAAGTTCAGCAGATGCTTTTTCATCCCTGTCGTGGGCAAAGTTAATTTCTTCGATATGTATGTTATTTAGTTGCTGAATACGATCGTAACGATGCTGCTCAGCCTGCATTTCAAAATCAAAGAAGTGTTTATTATTACTAGCTGTCAGTGCCATTGATATGTGCTGAGTCGCGAGTAATGGTGTAAACCAATAAAAGTTTCTGAGAAAATCTTGTTGTGCTTGGAAAGCGTCTAGCTGCTTTTTATAATGGCGCTGATAGATTTCAGCAGTAACACGTTCACCTTCTTTCATGACTAGGCCACGGTAATTAACGGGTAGATCTGCAACGTTTTTGACGTTGTATTTCGCTAACACTTTCTCTTTAAATGCCTTGAAGTAAGGGTCTTGAGGGTTGTGACCATTACCGACTTTTTTTACATCGGTTTTGACGGCATTAATAAAAGCGTAACGTGTTTGAGTTGGGTGCATTGACTGTGCGACATCAGTGAGTACTCGCGGTGCTAAAATGATACCGATAAACCAAAAGGTGATTAGCGTGCTTAAACTGACTTTAGATGAGGCACTTAAGCTTGAGCAACATAAAATGATTACAATCCAAAATAAGCAGTAAGCTAAATAAAGGGCAAACAGTAAGCCGATTCGCATCGCGGTGTCACTAGTGAAGCTTAATTGAAAAAAACTTCCCAATAAAGCGGTCGCGATGAATATGGGTAAGATAAATGAAACGGAAATGATCAGATAGGCGAAGATCTTACCTGTCAGTATTTTTGGAAATGATACGCCCATTGCTAATATTTTCTTTAATGTCCCTTGTTCTTTCTCACCGCTAATCGTAGCAAACGCCATTGTGATTAATAACATTGGCCAAATGACGAGTAATATATTGGCGACCGATAATTCTGAAAAGCGCAATAGTTCACTCGTGTTATCATCATTGGCAAAGTTAGCACTATTTTGTTTATGTGCCTCTAAAAAGACACTATGGCCAACCCAATTGTTTATGCCTATGTCAAAGTAACTTAATACACTCGGCTCTCGAAAAGCAAAATGCCCAAAGTGCGCAACGCGGTGAGGGTGGCGATCTGGCTGAGCGACCCATTGTTGCTCAACGATTGCTTGTGATGTTTCTTGGGTCGTATGGCTTTGCTTAAATTGTTGCCAGCTGGTGGCTAATGAAATGGCGAGCAACAGCTGTAAAAGCGCAAACATAATCCATACGCTTTTGTTTTTAACTTTTTGCTTGAGTTCTTGCTGGCAAACTGCCAAACAGATGGAATGACTATTCACACTCGTTCCTTAAAAATAAAAGGTAGCAGCCTATAATCGCTGCTACCTAGGTTTAGTGTTAAAATTGGTACGAAATATTGGCGCTAATTGCACGACCATCACTAGGGGAGTGAATAGTTTCTTGGCCAAGTAGGTAGACATAATCCTGGTATGTATCGAACAAGTTAGTGACGCTAAGTCCCAAATCCATATTATCAAGCGCGTAACTTAGCGAGAGATCCACTGTGTCAACGGCACCGTATTTTCGCTCCTGATAGACGTTACTTACATAATAAGCTTGTTGTTTGTTAGCGAATGTAGAAATAACGAAGTCATCAGTTACACGGTAACTAAGTCCTAATGTAGCGGTGTAATCAGGAACACCGGCTAACGTATTTCCCTTACTGGCTGCTTGTTTTTCTCCTGGTTCAAGAAGTTCAGCTTGCTGCTGAGCGTAAGAGCCAAAAATAGTCCAAGAGTCATTCAGATCAACATAAGAACTAAGTTCCCAACCTTCGCGCTTGGTTTTACCCAAGTTTTCAAAGTCACCGCTGCCATCGGTTTTTGGTGTTAGCTCGTTACGTGCGTCCTGTTGCCAAACTGATAAACGTGCCGTTGCAGTTGACGTCGGCATCCATGTGAAGCCTGCTTCAACCCCAGTGTTAATTGAAAGCTTATAGTGTTTGTTGTCTGGCCCGACATATGCCTTGCTTCCAATAGGTGCTTGAAAGCTTTCCCCGTAGTTGGCGAAAAAGTTTAAAGAGTCATTGATATCGTATAAAAAGTTAAGCTTTGGTTGGACGGTGATATCGTTATCGTTGAGTCGTTTAGTTTGCCCTTTGATACCGTCAGTTAGATCACCACTAAATCCATCAAATCTTAAACCACCACTAATGAGTAAAGGCCCTTGACGGTATTGCAATTGAGTGAAGCCGCCATAATTATCATAGTCGAACTGCCAATCTCTACGATTACCTTGGCGTACGCGCTTCACGGTTGTGAAGCGTTGGTTTATATTCTCTTGAGATTGGTAATCTAAACCTAACGTTAGTAACCAGTTAGGGCTTAACTCACCACTAGCTTGTAAAATTATACCACTATGAATATCTTGCTCATTACGCTCTTGTTGTGTTGAAGATGCTGTAAATTGTGCATAGCGATGGCGATCAAATTGTTGCCAGTAAACTTTGGCACTCACGTGCCAAATATCATTGATTTGGTTGTTTAAATGCGCGCTTAAGTGTCTTGTTTGTTTACTGCCTTTATCATAGGCTGCATAATCAGCCGATGATTCTGGTGCTTGCTTTGCTACTTGCTCGGTTAGGTAACCTGGTGCATCTGCTTCGTAGTCGAAATATCGAGCGATTAATCCAAGCTCCATAGTATCGCTAGGCTGATAAAACCACTTAGCGGAAAGGGTATGCTTGTTCAGATCGCTATTATCGCGATAGCCATCTGTTTTTCGTGTGCCGACAAAGTAATGTTGCGAGAAGTTATCTTGAACATCACCAAAGTAGGCTTGCGCTTCAGATGTGTTAAAGCTGCCGACAAGGAGTTCTATTTCTTTAGCATCATCACGTCGACTGGTTAAGTTAATGTTGCCTGCTAGATTGTGCAGTCCATATCGAGCATCGTGGTTTCCTTTAACAATTTCGATTGATTCCACTTCCATTGGAAACAGTGCATCCATCTCTGAAAGGCCAACATGTAAATTACTTGGAATGCCATCGATTAACATTTTTACATGAGGCATTGACCCTTCAGCGTTAAAACCACGCATCGCAACATCGGTAGATACAATACCTTGATTGAAACGTGAGAAATACAGCCCAGGTGTCTTCTTTAACAAATCAACCGTGACATTGGTGTGTTGGTTTTGTAATTGGTCGCGACTGATTATATCAATTGCGCCAACTAAGCTAGTTTGTTTTTGAACATGCTTACTCGTGGTGACATTGATCACTTCGCCAATGGTTATGGTTGAGTCGTTCTGTTTACTTTCGGCTACGGCGGTATTTAAAACACCTAAACCTAAAATAGCGATAAGCGTGGTCGTCAGTTTGTTCTGTTGGAAGTTGTTCATGTTACTTTAAGGTTCCTGCTACGTATTAAGTAGTTATATTGCTTGAATTAAGACTGTTTCAGCATTGTGCTGGCTTTCGATTGGCTTGATGATGTGATGGTGGTATTTGTACTCAACATCTTGCATTGATAGGTACTGTGTTTCGAATAAGTCACACAATGAGCCCTGTTTCATAATGCCAATTTGGTCTGCTAGGGCATGAGCACAATGCAGGTCGTGTGTTACCATTAATACGGCAGCGCCATTGGCTACCATCATCTTGATAACCCGAATAAACTCAAGCGTTGCGCTTGGGTCTAGTCCTGATGTTGGTTCATCAAGTAGTAAAATTTTTGCTTTCCTAATAATAGCTAGCGCAATACCGACCTTTTGCCTCATCCCTTTTGAGTAATTACTTAGTGGCTCTTGCCAAGCTGACTCTTGTAATCCTGTTTGTCTTAGGGCTTGCTCGATATCATTGGTGCTTGGAGACTCACCGGTAAGCTTTGCTAGGTAGCTCAAGTTCTCTAAGGCGTTAAATTCAAGGTATAAATTTATATTTTCAGGAAGATAAATCAGCTTTTCTTTACTTTTTTGTGGCTGCTTTTGTGTATCAATGCCATCAACAGTAATTGTTCCACTGTCCGGAGAGATAAAGTTAAGAATTAGGTTGAGGGTTGTACTCTTTCCTGCCCCATTTTCCCCGAGGAGGCAGGTTACGCTTTGTTCTTTTACCGTTAAATTTAAATTATTAAGTGCTAAGTTACCGGCAAAGGACTTACTTAGCTTGTCTATTTTAATCATAATGGGCTCTACTTGTTATGTTATAACATAATATAAAGCAAGTGTTATAATATAACAATAATTATGAAGGTATTGTTTAGACTTTAGTTTGTCTTTTTACACGCAGAGCAAAAGGTAGTGTGCTTCACCACTGAGTTGGAAGTAAATAATGTGGAGTAATCGGTTTTTTCCCGAAGTAATTAAACTAAGGAACAATACGGCTCACTATGAATATGAGAAAAGCGATGACGCATATAGTGATAAGGACACCTGCAATAATATATTGAACAATATGTCCTTGTGTAAAATCGCGTTGCCTGTTGCGGTCACTCTGAATACCGACTAACGCGGCAAATACACTAAAAACAACTTGCAAAATTGACGGTTTCTTTTTATTCATCATTGTCCTTGGCTAACTGAGTTTGTTTGATTGAATAACCCTTGTGTTCCTTTATAAAGTCCAGTTGATGAGTTAAACATTGTAACTTATCTCTGGCATCGTGACTGACAAACAAAATGTGGGTATTACTATGGCGAGTGATGTAATCAATTAACGCTAAAATTTGTGCTCTATTTTGGTTATCTAAGCCTAGGCAAGGTTCATCAAGAATTAAAATTAGCGGTAACTTGACTACAGCGCGAGCAATTAATACTAAACGTTGTTCACCATAAGATATTTGAGAAAACGGTTTATTCGCTTGCTCGCTCAGTTGTAATAAATCAAGCCATTGTTTAGCAATATCAATTTGGTGTTCACTGGGTTGATCATACAAGCCAATGGTATCAAAAAAGCCTGATAATACCGCCCCTAACACTGACACTCCTGCACGATAGTCTCGGTGAAGTTGAGCACTGACTACACCATAATGCTTTTTAATATCCCAAACTGTTTCGCCACTACCTCGTTTGACACCAAATAAGTGAATATCTTTACCGTAGGCTTTTGGGTTATCGCCATTAATCAGACTTAAAAGTGTTGATTTACCGCAACCGTTTGGTCCTGCTAAGCGCCAGTGTTGCCCAGAGTTGAAGTGCCAAGAAAAATTATTAAACACTTGGTTATCTTCATAACTGACACTGACATTATTCATCATAACAAAGGCAATATCTGAATCTAGGTGTTGATAATCATGACAGTCTGGTAAGTGATGTGGCAAAGTCACTTTTTGCTGGTTGGCTTGTTGCCATAGCTTAGTCTCCATCACGTGTTGTTTTAAGCCTTGTGTCACAACTTTTCCGCTAGCCATTAGTAAAAAGTGAGTGAGGTTTTGCGGTAAATCTTGATGGTAGAAATCAACAATGATTACACTTAACCCTTGTGAAATTAAGGTGTTTAAAGTGTCAGTCAAGTGCTGTTGTGATGCAATGTCGAGCCCAGCATAAGGCTCATCTAGAATTAGTAAGTCAGGTTTCTGTACTAAAGCTCGAGCAAGTAATACCTTACGTGTTTCTCCCGTTGATAGTACCTTAAAAGGTTTACTAAGTAGCGGCTCTATCTTGAGCATCTCAGTTATCTGTTTAGCTATCTCATTATGACCAATTACATCTTGGGCACTGCGCCCCCAATCGATACCCCCTTCGATATCTTCACTGCGGTCAAAATAGCGATCAATGGCCAATATCTCATCTTCAACACTAAATCCGACTAGGCTTGTCTTCACTGGCCGAGTGATTGTTCCTTGAACGTCTGAATTATCTTGTGCAATTAGCTGTACCAGTAATGACTTACCACTGGCGTTATCACCACAAAATAAATAGGACCCACCGCTATTGATAGTGAGAGAATCAATTGATAGTTGATGCTGTGGATCGATGTCAAAATGTAAATCAGTGATCTGTAAAAGAGGGTTCATAATGTGAAACTTCAGCTATTGGGCATTTTGCGGTGCAAGGTTATGGTTAGACTCGACAATAGCATTGAGGTGATTTTATCGGCAAGGGGTTGTCGATAGAATCTTTATCGCACTTTAGTCTATTGGTAAAGATCTTACTTGACCTTGACGGGGCGAAAATGATTTAATGCGCGCAACCTTTCTTTTACTGTTGAGTTACACAAGTGACTTAACAGAGAAAGGCCAGAAGAGGAGCGTTAGCCAGGTAATTGCAAAGAGAAGTCCAAACTTCCATGACTTGCAATGATGGGGACTAGCGCCGAGGGGAAGTGATTTTTGGATAATCATTACTCTGGGCATTAAGGCTGAATCCTTAATGACTGTCACCTAATTATTGGTGGAGAGCTTCTGGCCTTTGTATAAGCAATGGCTGGTTGCTATTGCTTTGTTCAAATGCCTCAAGTTCTCCGAACGAAATTTGTTCGAGAGAAACATAATGAATCAATCAAATATAGCCAAATTTGGCGGAACTAGCCTAGCTGATTTTGCAGCGATGCAGCGTTGTGCTGACGTTGTCTTATCTGATCCTAATACACGCCTTGTTGTCGTTAGCGCAAGTAGCGGTGTGACCAATTTATTAGTGGCGTTGAGTCACGGTACCTTATCTGAAGTGGATCGTCTGCAAGCGTTAGATGATATTGCTCAAATCCAACAACGTATCGTTGAGCACTTAGCACTTAGTAATGAAGTATTAGAGCGTGTTCGTCATTTGTTGGTACAAATGAATGACACCAGCTTAGCCATTGCTAACGGACCATCTGCGGCATTAACGGATAAATTACTCTCTTTTGGTGAACGTTTATCATCAACACTATTTAGCCAAGTGCTCATTGCTCGTGGTGCACAATCAGTGTGTTTTGATGTTCGTGATGTTTTAAAAACTGATGGTCAACACGGAAAAGCAATTCCTCAAGTTGATGATATCGCGCCGTTAGTTGAGGAGCGATTACAGCCACTACTAAATGACAATATTGTTGTTACTCAAGGCTTTATTGGTAGCAACTCGCAAGGCGAAACAACTACCCTTGGTCGCGGTGGCAGTGATTATTCGGCGGCGTTACTGGGCGAGGCAATTAATGCTGCGCAAATTAACATTTGGACAGATGTTACAGGTATTTTTACAACTGATCCGCGTATCACTAACCAAGCGTATGCGTTAGAAGAAATTAGTTTTAATGAAGCCGCTGAAATGGCGACGTTTGGCGCTAAAGTACTTCACCCATCAACACTGATCCCTGCCATGCGCAAAAACATTCCCGTGTTTGTTGGTTCCTCTAGGGACCCACAAGCTGGTGGCACCATCGTGCGTAATGAAACAGAGTCAAAACCTGTTTACCGTGCTATCGCACTTCGTCGTGAACAAACTTTACTAACCGTGACTAGCATGGATATGTTACATGCGCCGGGATTCTTAGCACGCGTGTTTACTATTTTAGCTAAATATAATTTAAGTGTTGATTTGGTAACCACCTCAGAAATTAGTGTTGCATTAACGCTAGATAACACAGGTTCTAATTCGTCGGGTCAACACCAATTGAGTGATGAGCTATTAGCTGAGCTACGCGAAGTGTGTCAGGTTACCATTGAAAATGGCTTAGCACTGGTGGCTTTGATTGGTAATGGTATTGATAGCAGTTACGGTGTAGGTACCCGCTTGTTCTCAACGTTGGAAGACGTCAATGTGCGAATGATTTGTCAGGGCGCAAGCTCACATAACTTATGTTTCCTTGTTGATGAAGAGGTTGCTGCAAGTGTAGTGAGTCGCCTGCATAGCTCGATGTTTGAAAATAACAGAGAAGGTGTTGCCTAATGAGCTCATTTAACGTGAAAGATTACCCATTATGGACTGCACTAGTCACTCCGTTTAATGAGCGTGGTCGGGTCGATTATGATGCATTAGCAACATTATTGGATCAACAAGCGGCAGCTGGAAATGGTATTTTAATGCTAGGTAGCACCGGTGAAGGGCTAGCGCTATCGCTCAATGAGCAGAAAAAAATTATTCGTTTCGTTTGTCAGCATCAACCTCAAGCACCGATTATGGTGGCTGTTGGTGGGTATAATTTAGAGAGTCAACTCGAATGGTTAGAGTTTTGCAACCAGCTACCAATTGATGCTTACTTACTTGCAGCTCCGCTTTATGCCAAACCTGGCCCTAAGGGGCAAGAACAATGGTTTAGAAGCTTACTTGAGCGCAGTAAATTCCCTTGCATGCTTTATAACGTGCCTTCTCGCAGTGGCGTTGAGCTCTCACCTCAAGCCTTAGCTAATCTAACTGACGAGGCGATGTTCTGGTCAGTTAAAGAAGCCAGTGGCAGCGTGGTTAAATTTAATGAATTTAAGCAAGCACTGCCGGGCGTTGCTATTTACAGCGGTGATGATGCGTTACTACCTGAATTCTCATTGTTGGGAGCATCAGGTTTAGTTTCTGTATGTGCCAATGCTTGGCCACAACCGACTAACCTCTATGTACAGCAGTGCCTTGATACACCTCATCGTATGGAGTTTAACCTGTGGAAGGCAGCAATCGAACCATTATTCAGCGTAGCTAACCCAATTCCAGTCAAGGTGTTATTACACCACACCCAGCAAATTGGACACCCGCAATTAAGACTGCCGTTAACCCATAGCGAGTTAACGGAATTTGCACCGCTGATGGCAGCAAACGAGTCAATTAATCAATGGTTTACGAACCAACAATAATTTTATTTACGTAGTATAAATTTAAGGTAACACATGAACTGGCAACAAGTTTTTGAACAATTAGAAGCAGGACAATTGCGTTCGGCGACCAAAGATGACAATGGTGTGTGGCATGCCAATGTTGAAGTGAAACAAGCAATTTTAGCGGCATTTAAAGCGGGCGAAAACGTCGCTTTTGATGGCGCATATGGTGGCTTCGTTGATAAAAACAATCTGGCTCCTCGCCAATTCTCACCACAAGACGGTGTACGCCTAGTGCCAGGTGGTTCATCGGTGCGCCGCGGAAGTTATGTTGCGCCGGGCGTTATTATTATGCCTCCTGCTTATATTAATATCGGTGCTTTTGTTGATGAAGGTACGATGGTTGATTCTCACGCACTGGTTGGTTCATGTGCTCAGATAGGTAAAAACGTACATTTATCTGCTGGCGTACAAATCGGTGGTGTATTAGAGCCAATTGGTGCAAGCCCTGTGATTGTTGAAGATAATGCATTTATCAGTGCCGGCTGTATCTTAGTTGAAGGTGTTGTGGTTAGTGAAGGCGCGGTGTTAGCACCAAGTGTGACGTTATCGGCTTCTATTCCTGTTTATGATGCGGTTAATGAAGTGATGTTAGAAAAGGGCGCACCGATTCCACGCAATGCGATTGTGATTCCAGGCACGCGCCCTATGCAAAGTGAGTGGGCACAAAAGCAAGGTCTAAGCATGCAATGTCCAGTTATTGTTAAGTATCGTGATGAGCAAAGTGATGCAGCTCTTGAGTTAGAACAGGCACTAAGATAATGCAAAAAATGCCAACGCCTTTGAGAGAACAGCTAGCCGAGTTTAGCGCAAGTCAGCAAGTACCATTTTTTGTGTATGACTTAGATGGTTTAAGCAAGCATATAGCGAGCCTTGCAAGCGATGAAATCAAGCTGTGGTTTGCGGTTAAAGCTAACCCATTATCACGTGTCATTCAAACCTTGGATAAGCAAGGTATGAACTTTGATGTCGCAAGTACGGGTGAGTTAGAGCAAGTGTTAGCTCAAGGCATTGGTAGCGATCGTATTTTAAATACCGGACCGGCTAAATCTCGTCAGCAGCTTAGCCACTTCTTACAGCGCGGTGTTAACACCTTTGTTGTTGAAAGTGTCAATCAATTAGCGCTATTAAACGAGTTAAGTCAGTCGCACAATAAACGCCCTCAAGTGTTGTTACGTGTTCAGTTGCGCTTTGAGCAAGGGGACGACAACCCGCTTGGTGGCAACAGCTTAACGCCGTTTGGCTTGGGCGCTCAAGAATGGTCAGAGATTTGTTTAGCTGATTACCCTGAGGTTGATGTAGTTGGTTTACATATTTTCCAATGGGGTAACATGCTAGATGCCGATAAGCTAATTAGTTTATGGCAAGCGATGATCGCGCCATTAACTGCATTGGCTCAAGCGCTAGACTTTGAGTTAAAAGTACTGGATCTCGGTGGTGGCTTAGGCATTCCTTATCATGAAAGTGAACAGCAATTACTTTGGCCATACCTTGCTGGTGCATTATCTGAAATAAAACGCCAAGCTAAGGTTAATGAGTTGTGGTTAGAACTTGGGCGTTTTGCTGTCGGTGAATATGGTTATTATGTTAGTGAAGTGATTGACCGTAAAACTAATTATGAGCAAGAGCTACTTGTATTACAGGGGGGGATTAATCATTTATTACGCCCTGCGATCACCGACCAACCATTTCCGGTAAGCTTGTTACGTGACTCGGCTGAATCGGCTCAGTCGTTCCATATTCATGGACCGTTATGTACCAGTTTGGATAAACTTGGTGAGTTACCCTTACCGAAAGATGTCAGTGTTGGCGATCAGTTGGTGTTTGCTCAATGTGGTGCTTATGGCTTTACCGAAGCAATGCCATTTTTCTTATGTCATGAGTTACCTGCGGAAGTTGTCTTTTCTCAAGGGCGTTTCGAAGTTGTGCGTCAAGCACAGCCTGCTTCATCTTATTTATGCTAGCCTTGGTGCTAGCAAGTCTGTATTTATTAGAGTAGTTACATGTCACAAATTTTAACGTCATCTCAAGTAGTTGCACATATGGCCAATGGCCAAGAGATGAGTGTGCCAATTTATCAAATCAAAGGCAGTGCCAATGGGCCTAAGGTGTATATCCAAGCGAATATGCATGGTGCTGAAGTACAAGGTAATGCAGTAATTTATCAACTGCTAGAGCAATTAAAACAGCTCGATTGCTATGGTGATATTACGCTGGTACCTTTAGCTAACCCAATAGGTACCAATCAAAAGAGTGGTGAGTTTACGTTAGGGCGCTTTGACCCTATCACTGGCACCAACTGGAACCGAGGTTACCACTTTAATCCATCTTTACCTGCGGAGTTCGCCGCACAGTATCCTGATTTAGAGCAAGGTGAAATCGTAGCTAGGTTTCGTCAGCTAATTATTAGTGATTTGGATGCAAGGTTAAGCAACCCTTACGGGTTAAATACCGCACAACATTTATGTGCCAACTTACAGCGCATGGCGTTTGAAGCGGATATTGTGTTGGACTTGCACACGGGACCAATTTCTTCTCGTCACCTCTATTGCCCGGAGTACGCGAAAGAACGCGCGGTGTTATTTGATATTCCACACACAATGTTTATTCCTAGCGACTTTGATGGCGCTTTAGATGAAGCCGCTTTTTGCCCATGGTGGCAACTGCAATTAGCTTACCAAGCGCAAGGGCGTGAGATTGATGTTGCTATTGATGCGTTTACGCTTGAACTTGGCTCGCAAGAGTGGTTATGTCTTGAAGAAGCGAAAAAAGACTGTCATAGCGTCTTAAGCTATTTAAGTCATCAGAAGGTTATTGAGCCGGGTCTATTTTCACCGTCAAAAATGACACGTTATGCCTGTTACCTTAACGATTATCGTGCATTGTATGCTCCTAAAAGTGGTTTAGTGGAATACTTAGTACCTTTTGGAGAGGAAGTTAAAGCTGGTCAGCCATTAGCGCGTATCTTGCGCATGGATCGTTATGGTCATGATGATGCCGTTGAGTTAGTTTATGCACCTGCTGACTGCATACCAATTTTACATTTTGCTTCGGCGAGTGTGAATCAAGGAACGGAGCTTTATAAAGTGTTTACTAATTATTTCACTTTATAACTGAAACGAAAGTCGGTAAGCTTGCGGCTAATTATTCATGATAACTAAATAGGTCGAGTTATGGTTATTGGTCGGCGTAAAAAACCTAAAGCAGTTGTGCTTGAGCCATTAGAAACAATCGTTGAAGTCAATGTTGAGCCGATTGAGCTTTACAAGGTATTAAAAATTGAAAACCTTGTTGAAGGTGGTGGCGAAGCTAAAATTCGTATTAGTCAGGGTGAGGTAATGCTCAATGGCTTAATCGAAACCCGTAAGCGCAAAAAAGTGTACCATGGCGATGTGGTTGAATATCAAGGCCAGCTGCTAAAAGTTAGTGTTGATGGTAAAGAAGACGAAGAGTCATAAACAAAAAGCCGACGTTAAGTCGGCTTTTTGTTGTACTATCACTAGTTAAGCGTTAACTTAAGGTAATACTTATGACGGGAAAAAATATCATTGAGTACGTTAAGTAAATTTAAGAAATATAGCTTAATTACAATCGGAGTCACTTCAGTGGCTCTTGGGGTTATAGGTATTATTTTACCGTTGTTACCCACTACTCCTTTCTTATTATTATCTGCGGCATGCTTTGCTAAGAGCTCAGATCGCTTTTATCAATGGTTAATAACACACCCATGGTTCGGTGAATACATCGAAAACTATCGTTCTGGACGTGGAATTCCGATGAAAGTGAAAATATCGACAATTTTTCTGTTATGGCTTTCTATAGGTTCTTCGGTTATTTTCTTTGTTAGCTTTTTTTGGGCTAAGGTGATGCTAATCATTATTGCAACCTGTGTCAGTTACTACTTATTATCTCGTCCGACGCTTGATAAAAAAACAGCGACTAAATAGTCGCTGTTTTTCTTTGTTTAATTGGGTATATAGTTAATTCTAATCACGCCAGCCAACAGTGGTTCCATACTTTTTTAGTCCGGTATGAGTAATCGTGAGATCCTTCTCAGAGCTCAGTACCGGGTCTGCCTTCAATTCATAACCCGCACCGCTATCTGTTATTTTTACCGAAAGCGCGTGGGTTGTGGTACCGCCATCGGTAGGTACGGTATTTGGAAAAATAGCGGGCACCGCTGCTCCAGTATAGGTATTGTTCTCACTATAAAATCGCTCCATCGCACTACTCAGGCCGAGTAAAGCAGTTTGCGCCACTGCACGTTCAGACTTACGTACATGCTCTTGGTAACTAGGGTAACCAACGCTAGCTAAGATGCCTAAAATAGCTACGACAATCATTAATTCTATCAGGGTGAACCCTAGTGATTTTTTTTTCATTCTTTACTCTTTCTCTGCCCAATACATGGTCGTCGTTTTATTTTTAACTGCAGGATAAAACTCAGTTGAAACACCTATCATTCGCTTACCATCAATGTTTAATAAGGTCGGGCGAGGTGGCAAGGTGGTATTCTTTAAATGCACACTACGGTCTGTTGCATCACAGCTGACTTTATCACAGTCTTTGCTTTCATCTAAATTACCAGAGGTATCAACATCGGGTAATACATTTTTATAGTCAGGAGTGCCATCATAAACGTTTACCCGATAGAGCCTAGAAATTCCACGTAAGTTTTGACAGACATTGGCGCCAAGGCGGGGTTGGTATGTGGTAAACCAAATAGCGCCATTAAACGTAATGCTGGAGGCGAGTACCTTTTCTCCTGAGTTTGTTAGCTTGATTTGCCAGCCTTCTGAAGCTTTCAGTGAATTGAGCGCTATGTTTTTTTGTGCATCAGAGCCACTGCCTAATAGATTAGACGTCGCATCATATAAATCAGAAAGCGTTATCTTCGTATAAGTCTTAGCACTGTTATCTAGTGGCTGTTTAAACATATAGAAGCTATCTGCTATCACTGTGTTATTAGGGTGGGCACGGTAGCCGCTACCTATTGCTACAGCAAGGGTTTGGCCGGCGCTGCCTTCAAGAACGGAGATATCCGGTGCGTGATAAAAGCGGCGGTTGCTACTAGCGGTACTGCCTGAAATAGAAGCTATTACGCCACCACCAACGGTTTTCTTGTTATCTTGTGGTAAATCAAAACGCCAGACTTGGCCACCCATGTCGCCAACATAAAATTGATCAGCTTTTTTATCACCGTTGATATCAATGACTTTGATGTCTGAAGGAATACTGTAGCCCATGTTTGTTTTGGACCAAATTAGCGTTCCATCTTCTGCGCCAACAATATAAACCCCATCACCTTTAGTATCACCAGCTCGAGTCGACTTAGCATCTTGCGTTTTGTCATAGCCACCGCCAAAGATTAAGACATCTTTTTCCGAGCTCCCCCACTGAATTTTGGTTTTTATTGGTTTAGACCAGGTTTGACCTAAATCACTGAATCCACTTTTTCCTTTATGGATGCGCCATAATAACTTAGGTTTAGTACGGTCACTGACATCGAGTGCGTAGTAACTCGAGCCACCTCGGCGCATACCACTATAGATATAAACTTTATCATTAGATATTTGCCATTTAACCATCTCGCCATCCATACCGTAGATATGATCGGTTGATTGGATATTAGCCTTGACAGCTTTCTGTATCTTTAAAAGCTCCTGCGGGATGAATGCATAAACTTCCTTGCCTGTTGTTGAGTCAATTGCATGGATATAGCCTTGATTATCACCAAAGAAAATCAAGTCTCCGTTTTTATGCTGAACCTCTATTGGTGTCGAGTGAAGGGGGTCGGCGATACGTTTAGAATCAACCATCCATTTAATTAACGTCTCCTTGTCAGACTCGCTCGTTACTGCAAAGTCCGATATGGTGAAATTACTTGTATCGCTCTTATCAAGTTTGTCTAAATTGGTGTTACCTAAATTGGTAAAGATTGCACGAGAATTACCGCCATCAACATGCTTTTCTATTTGCTCAGCAGCACCACCACTAGCTACTTTAGAGCCGTCAGCTGTTGCTGTCCAATAGCTTCTTGCTGTATCAAGAAACTGCCCTGTTGATGGATTTGTTGCCACTTTACCATCGGCATCAACAACCTTGCCACTGCTGCTTAACTTGTAATGTTTTAGATTGCCGTCCCATGACGCATTGTCGCCTGGTTGAAATAGCGCGAAATAGAGGTTGTTATTATGTGTCAGACGATTAGCTGTATTAATTGAAGCTGGGCTATTTGCAAAGCTAGCTGAATCTTTACGAATTTGACTGGCGATATTTTGGAAAACTTTTAATAAGCTGGCACTATCTGTTGCCGTGCTGTAACGCTTTAGGGCTTGCTCTGTGGGTTCCCCATTTTCGTTAAAATCGCCTTGGGCGGCCAGTGTGGTTAAAAAAGGATCGTTATTATTAAACCCAATAGTGTAAAGCGAAATTTTTTGTTTATCGCTAATTCCATTAACAGCAACCCCTTCAGCTAAGTGTGTTGATAACTCCACACCACATGTTTGTGGATTACCATTGTTGCCAGTTATCTTTTTACACATTTCTGCCCCTGTTAAGGTGGCTATGTCAGTGGTCATCTTATACCACCATTTATTGGTATTATAAGAATCTTTCTTATGATGAGCTGCCCCATCGGTTAACAGCACAATACTGGCTTCATCGTCATTACAAGTATCTGTTAAAGGCGTTTTATAAGTGGGAATGTTACTTTCTGATATTGGGTTGATCTTTACGCCACGACAGAGTGTTGAATTCAGGTTACCTTTGTGGCAGTTTACTGGGTAAGTAATGCTACCACCACTATAACTTGTTGGATAAGCAACGCGTTCATGTACTTGGTCTAGTTCCGTTCTTTCTGTTGCGCTACGCGAGAGAGTTAAACCAGGATTTGAAGGGCTGTCAAGGCGCGCTCCTTGTAAGTATTTGGTAGCTTCTAACAAAGACGGAATAATAGGGGTATGATAGGTTAACTTTTGGTTATCAAGTTCCTCGATCATTTTTTCGCGAGTGTTTATAGTTCGTGAGTAAGGTTCAAACTCAATAAAAAGCGTTGGGCTGTAGCGACCTACAGCATTGATAATACCGTTGGTTTTTAAATCCGAAGCGGCATCAGAGGTGTCAAGAAGTAGAGTTAAATCGTTACCATTTTTCCATTTTGATTGTTCAACGACT
The DNA here is from genome assembly GCF_030689115.1 of Psychrobium sp. 1_MG-2023. Taxonomy (NCBI): domain Bacteria; kingdom Pseudomonadati; phylum Pseudomonadota; class Gammaproteobacteria; order Alteromonadales; family Shewanellaceae; genus Psychrobium; species Psychrobium sp. 1_MG-2023. The sequence goes on from NZ_JAUYVJ010000021.1 coordinate 61,482, forward strand.
TCTTGGATTATATTTTCAAGCCCTGTAATTGTAGTCACCCTTTTACCGCTAGAGTTCCAAAGGTCTGTCGAAACACTTTTATTATTTGAGGTTTTTGTACGTGTTGTTAGGTTGTTGGTTAGCTTTTTTAGTTGTGGTGAACTACTTATTTTATGGGCATAAATCTTAACTTTGGCATTTTTACCATGCTTGGGACAATTGATTTTCTGTTTGTCGCCATTATTTTTTATTTTGATACAGCTATTATGGTGAAAAAACTCAAGAGAAGCTTTTTTTATACTTTGATCACGTGGAATTGTAATGTTAGGGAAGTGTAAAGCAATCATTTCACTATTGTTCACTGGTAGAGCTGTGTTGCTCCCTTTATGATCATAGACGACCACACCATTACTTTTTTCATAAGCGTTATGGCTATTATTAGTGATTGGGCGGTTGATAGCGCTTAGCGTTTCAGTCACTGTTGTGGTTAAGTCTGAGACGGGATACACCACTGCACTGCCGATTTGATTCATTCGCATAATGCCGACTTCGATTTCTTTGGCATCACGGATAAATTCACGCATGGCGCTTTTCATTTGGGTAAGTCGACTCTCAGTGTCTTTTACATGAGCGGACATAGATAGTGATGTATCAAGTATCATCATCACCTTTGGTGTTTTGGCTTCATGCTTGTAAAAAATTTCAGTGTCGTCAGCTTGTGCAGTTGGAATAGCTAATAGCGGCAAAGCCACTCCTGAAAAGAATAGGGCAATTTTACGTGTCCATGTGTTCATCTTGCTTCTCCTTTATTCGTAGCTAATGCCTTGGCTTAGCTTTGTGGTTGCACCTGACTGTGGCATTTTGGCTTCGCTGTCTAATACAAAGCGAACTTCCCCGATGACGACAGAATTTTCATCAGCATTGAGCGAAATTCCTGTTGGTATCGAGCTGACCTTTTTATGTGTATAGGATATCGTAACATCCATATAGCTTGTCTCTAGACCTGTAGCCGTTTTATCAATAGGGGTATCAAAACCTGCGGCCATGGCGGCGGATAATTGAGCGCTGTTACCACCATTGATGATATTTAGAGCTTGGCTCATCGCTCCTTCGGCCGCTTGAAACGTTTGATTATATTGTTGTGCATTGGAGGCCATTTTTTCTTGGTCCGCTGCATCACTTAAACCAGCAATGGAAATTAAGGTAATCACTAATAGTAGTACAAGGCAGATCACTAGTGCGGCACCTTGTTGTTTGATATTTCTACTTTGATGTTTAGTCATTGTTCATCCACCTATTTGGGCTTTCTATATGGTAAGTAATTAATTAAGTGCTCGGTTTCTTATTTTTACAGTAGTGGTAAAAACGTGTCGTAATCGCTTATCTTTGTCATGTTTTACTGTGGTGCTAATACCGATACTTTCACCTGGCAGTTCATAGGTTTTACTATCATTAGTGGTTCGAACTTGGTTTTGGCTAGTAATTAGCAAGCCTAACTGAATGCTTTGAACTTGATTCATGTCAGTTACATTGTCTGCTGTTAAATATCGGGTATTACCATTGGCTAGGACTTCACCGTATAAGAGTTGCATATTTTCAACCCCCTCAATAAGTTCTTCAACTTGATGTGTAGGGGTGGCAGAGTCGAATAAATTTGTTGCTTGATAAAGGGCATAAACATTGTGACCTAGGGCGTTATCCCTACCGGTATCACCAACGAAATAGAACGTCGATTGGTATTTAGCAATTGAAGAGTCATCTTGAAATAACTTCGAGAGGTTGTTGCTGGTATTTGAACCATTTCCGTGGGCTAGGTTTATTGTCGAACCCGAAGCGTTTGGATTATTAGTAACTCTAAAAATGTCAGCATCACTGCAGTCAGATAAGAAAATGAGGTCATTTTGTTTTATATTGGGAGCTGGAGTCGCTTCAATATGAACTTGAGCGTTAACTGATGTTAAGTTGCCACTTAATTTGTTGCTCAAACTCGCCATGCGGCCAATAGCAAAGGCGTCAGTTCCCGTTTTTATTTTTGAAGTAATTGCTGTTGAGTTTTCATAGATAGAGCCAGATGCCCATCCCGAGTCGATTTCAAAACCAACTAATTCATTTTGATTAGCCATAAAACCAGCGGGCATATCTTTAGCTATAACATTAACAATGGGGTCATCATAGCTAATACACCCGCGATAGCCGATCATACGAATATCGCGGCTAAGATATTCTAAACTAAACCGACCCGACTCCTGAATTCGTGAACTGCTTTGGGTATAATTCTGGGTTTGTTTGGTATTTAAATAAAGGCTAAACACGCCACCGATAAGCGTTGAGCTGATTACTAGTGCGATCATCACTTCTACTAAAGTAAAGCCGTGAGTTTGATTGATTGACCGTTGTAATGGATGTTTAGTTTTTCGCATAAATAGTCCCTTAGTTTATTGCGACTTTAAAACTGTAATTGGCTTTTGTTGCTTTTCGTTGAAATGGTGTGTCAGTTTCTTTTACCCATTGTTTGGTTTGCCACTTTATTTTAACTTCAAATAATTGACTGTCATCACTAGTGACTGTTGCTGTTGCTTCTGGGAGCTGACGACGCTTATTGTCATCATTAACCGTTTGTACTGTTAAGGCCCACTGGTAAATATCAAAAGTTGCTAATTGAGTATTGTTACAACCAGTGGTGTTAGCTGAGCAATTTACTTCAGGGGCATTACTTATGTTATCTGTTGATAGAGAATTAAAAGTACCTGCTCTAACTTGTTCACGGTTACTACGCATTCGCTCTATAATGTCTTGGCTAATCGTTACTGCTTGAGAGCGTAAAAAAGCATCATTAGTATTCTCAAGAGAAACAATATGCAATCCGGCGATTCCGAGCATCCCGACTGCCAAGATAGCTACGGCAATCATGACTTCAAGTAGTGTAAAACCACTCTGTGGCAGTTGTTTGATTAAGCGCATGAGATAGTACTCCGCTCACTCTCGCTATAATGGCGCAATTGCCCACCAATATTTAAAGTGATTGCTTTAGCATAATTTTTACCGCGGGAATCGCAAATTTCAATTGTGCCAATTTCATCAGGAGTACCTTTAGATGAAAAAACAATTCGGCTATTGGTTAATGATTTAAAAAACACACTCACATTATTACTATCAACGAGTTCAGTTATTTTTAGTAATGTCTCACCGGTGTTTATATTCGAGTCATCATTTGCATCCAAGCCAACGATTAAAAAGTATCCACTCGAGCTACAAGTTTCGCTATTTGAACTCCGGCAAACCACAACTTGTTGGCCGCGTTTCATCGATTCGCTGCGCGCAAATGTGGTGAGTGTGCTGATGCGATTTGAAGTGTTTATTAACTCGCTATCTTGTAGAAAGCTGCTTAGTTTGGGTACACCAACCGTGAGTAAAATTCCTGCGATAGCGACAGTGATGAGTAATTCAACTAAAGTGAATCCGAATGATTTAACCATAGAATGCGTGCCCAAAAGTCCATTATAAACTTATTGTTACGTTATTTATCCAAAACAAACTGATTAGAGATAACAATAGTGACGCTTCATCATAGCATAGATTTTGGCCAGTTTGTTGACTTGAAATAAGATAATTAGGATAAGGAGTTTTGTAAAATTGGCGACCTAATAGGTATCATATTAGGCCGTCAACTTTAGGTTGATTATTTTAATATTGAGTCGACTGTACCTTGAGCTAGTGGGTGATAGCCAGGGCGCGCTTGTTGATAAACTTTTTGTGCCCACTCTTTACCAGTGGCTGTTTCCGCGAGTTTTTTGTAAAGTGGAACAATTAATTTACGACGACCGATTTCAATTAAGTAATCATCTAATGCATCGTAGATTTCACTGTAACCAGCACGTAATGATAACAAGTACCACGCGTGAGCAATCTCTTTATTAGCACTAGTGGTTAATTGATAGGCTTGATCAAGGGCTGCCATTTTATCTAGTGGTAAGTTCTGTGGCAGGTTATTGATAAAGTGTAACCATTGATGCACTGTCCAATCACTGGTTGGTAATTGAGTTGCCTTTAACTCACCTTGATTAAATGCACTAATTTGTTGGTCGATTAATGTAAATACTGGAGACGTCGGCGTTGGCGTAAAACTAGGTAAGCCCGGAGCAAAGATCCATTCTTTAATTTCCGATTTGCTAACTTTGTTTGGGTATTTATTTAGCAGATTCTTCTCTAAGTAACTATAGAATTGGTGTGTGCCAATGCTCTTAAATGCAAAAGTGTTAAAATATTTTGTAATAAACTGATCGAATGTTTCACGGCCTAAACGCTGCTCTAGGTAAATTAGAAATAGTTGCCCCTTAGTGTACGGAACACTAGAGAATGCGGCATCTGGATCACGGCCCTGTAAGTCAACGTGAAGAACAGTGTCATTACTTGGCATTGTTTTAACCAGCTTACGTAAGTTTTGAGCATCGAGTGCTTGTTCCATCATTGCACGTTTATGGCCAAACACTTCTTCCATGATGCGATTTTCAACATACGAAGTAAAACCTTCGTTCAACCATAGGTCACGCCAGCTTTCATTAGTTACCAAGTTACCTGACCATGAATGGGCAAGTTCATGCGCAATTAAGTTTACTAAGCTTTTATCACCAGCAATGACTGTCGGTGTAATAAATGATAGGCGAGGGTTTTCCATACCTCCGAATGGGAAGCTTGGTGGCAGGATGAGCAAGTCATAACGGCCCCAGCGATATGGACCAAACATTTTTTCAGTTTCGTCGATCATCTTTTGAGTGTCATTGAACTCCGCCGCAGCAGACTCAAGTACGCTTGGTTCAGCGTAAACACCAGTGATATCACTCATTGCTTTAAATTCCAAGTCACCAACAGCGATTGCTATTAAGTACGGAGGAATAGCTTGCGGCATATTAAAGAAGTAATCACCGTCACGCTCAGTGGTCGGTTCATTATTAGCACTCATTACCGCCAGAACTGATTTATCGGTACGAATTCGCGCATCATAAGTTAAGCGTACACTTGGCGTGTCTTGAACAGGAATCCAACTCCTCGCATGGATTGCTTGGTTTTGGCTAAACATGTATGGCAGTTTTTTACCTGCTGTTTGTTCGGGGGTTAACCATTGTAAGCCAGACGCTTTTTCTGTTGACTGATAATAAATGCGTAACGTTTTTGCTTGAAACTTAGGCTTAATGGTTAACTTAGCACCCATAACATCATCACGAGGCGCTAATTGATAAGGTGCTTGCGTCCAGTGACCTTGTGCTGATTTAGCATAAACTCGGTCAATGATTAAATCTCGGGTATCTAAAATAACTTGAGATTCGTTGCTCGCAGTCCAAGACAAATTCAAATCAACAAACCCTTTTAACGCTTTATTGTCAAAGTCGACATCTAAGTCGAGAGTGAGGTGAGTTACTTTTACTTGATCATAGTTAGCGTAAGTTAAATCATCATTCTTCTGGCTACTAGCCTGTGAAAATGATGTAAACAATAGTGTAGTTGCTATTGCTGCTAGGTTTAAAAACCTCATATTAGTTTTCCATAGGATAAAAGAATTATTTTAATTGCTTTTATATTTTATACAAACCTAATTGAGCATTAATTTTTACTACGGATGAGGAGGGTAAGGAATAAATAACACTTTATATAAGTTCTGTATTGCTAAATAAGAGTCTAAATCGGCTGGATATCCGTCAAAATACTGATGTCTTTAATTATCGAAGTGTTACAATAGCGTTAATATTAAGAATATAGGATCTGTACCATGAAAAAAGTTGAGGCAATTATAAAGCCATTTAAGCTTGATGATGTAAGAGAAGCATTAGCGGATATTGATGTTACGGGCATGACCGTATCTGAAGTTAAAGGCTTTGGACGTCAAAAGGGCCACACAGAACTCTATCGTGGTGCAGAATATATGGTCGATTTTCTTCCAAAAGTAAAACTTGAAATCGTTATCGATGATGAGATGCTTGATCGCTGTGTTGAAACTATTCAGGCGGCGGCGTTAACTCAAAAAATCGGTGATGGAAAAATCTTTGTGAGTGATATTGAACGTGTGATTCGTATCCGAACTGGTGAAGAGAATGAAGATGCGATTTAGATAATCGCATAACGTGAGCAGCGTTTAAAGCAAAGTTAAAAAGTCAAAAAAAGGCTCAGGGTAACAACTTATTACCCTGAGCCTTTTTTGTTACTGTGCTATCTATTATTTTGCAAAGTTCTGTTTAAGAATAAGATCTGTTTTTGTCGCTAGATCATCTTGTTTCAATGCAATATAAGATGCTTTCATGATTTCTAACGCATTTTTAGTCGAACCAGTGTCAGTGAAACTTTCTAAAATTTGTTTCGAACGATTTATTGCAGCCACATAAATCTTTCGCTCAAAGTAATAATTTGCGATTGCTAAATGATGTTTTGCTAGACGATTTTTTAGTGCCGTCATTCGTTGTTTGGCATCAGCAGCATAAAGGCTGTTCGGCTTACTAATTAGCAATTGTTTAAAGTCATTAAATGCTTGAGTCGCAAACTGTGGGTCACGGTCACTACGGTCGATTTCTAACATTTCATGAAACATGTTCTGATCCGACTGCATGTTTGATAAGCCGCGCATATAATACACATAATCAATGTCAGGATGAGTAGGGTTTAGACGTAGAAAACGGTCGATACTTGCTAATGCCTGATCATTATTGCCTGCTCGGTAATAAGCGTAAATAAGATCTAATTGAACTTGAGTCGCTTGTGGACCAAATGGGTAACGAGATTCTAATGCTTCTAACACTCGAGTCGCTTTTAGAATGTTTCCTAAATCTAGAGACTTTTGTGCAGTTTGGTACATTCGCTCTGGCGCAGTAATTTGTACTTCTGTTTCTTCAACGTTGCTAGCGCAGCCTGATAAACCTAAGGCTAAAACTAAAGAAATTGGTAATAGGGTGCGTTTTTTATACATCATTTTTTTCAATATCCTCACAGAATCGACAAGTATCTATTAAGCTGAAGCAAAATAAAAGATACAATAGACACTAATCGCGGGTTTTTTTGATTAATTCAATGCCCAATAGTTCCCTAACAGTAGATATTTTAATGAATCAAGCCATACAATTATCAGCAACAGTCTCAATTGAGCAATGTGATCAACGTTTAGATCAAGCAATTGCTGAGTTATTTAGTGATTATTCTCGTAGCCGTCTTAAAGAGTGGATCTTAGCTGGCTATGTCAGTGTCGACGGTCAGGTTGTAACTAAAGCCCGTGCCAAAGTCCTCGGTGAAGAGTTAATTGAAATCGATGCAATCATCGAAATCGAAGAACGTCATAAGCCAGAGCCAATTGATTTAAATATTGTTTATGAAGATGAACATATTTTAGTTATTAATAAGCCTGCAGGCCTTGTTGTTCATCCAGGAGCAGGTAATCCAGATGGCACAGTGTTAAATGCCTTATTGAATCATTTCCCGGAGATTGAGAGTGTGCCGCGCGCTGGTATCGTTCATCGCTTAGATAAAGATACAACGGGATTAATGGTTGTTGCTAAGACTATCCCTGCTCAAACGAAGTTAGTAGCAATGATTCAAAAACGTAATATTATCCGTGAATATGAAGCAATTGCTATTGGTCAAATGACTGCTGGCGGTAAAATTGAAGCGCCTATTGCCCGTCATGCCACCAAACGAACACATATGGCTGTAGACCCTGAAGGTAAAGAAGCGATTACTCGTTATCGCATTGCTGAAAAATTTCGTGCTCATACACGATTACGCTTACGTCTAGAAACGGGCCGTACTCACCAAATTCGTGTTCATATGTCTTATATGCGTCATGCTTTATTAGGTGATCCTGTCTATGGTGGCCGCCCTCGTCCAATTAAGCACTCTAGTGAAGAATTGATAGAGGCTATGCGTGGCTTTAAACGTCAGGCACTTCATGCAATTAAACTGCAATTAGAGCACCCTATCACGGGTGAACTGATGCGCTGGCAAGCTCCTGTGCCAGAAGATATGCAACGCATGACTGAATTATTGCGTCAAGATACATTAGATAATCAGCCTCAGTAACTCGCATATCAACTGAATTAGGACGCTCAAGTTTTCTTTTTATACTTGAGCGATTTAACACACACTTCACTCAAATGGGTGTTTTAGTTTAGGAGTTCTATCTCTTGATTATTCCTGATTGGCCTGCACCAAAACATATCAAAGCAATGTGTACTACTCGTTTTGGTGGAGTGAGTAAGCCACCTTTTAACAGTAATAATTTGGCGCTACATGTTAATGATAATGTTGATGATGTTAATGCTAATAGGTTAGCGTTGAGGGAGCTTCTACCCACGAATCCTGTGTGGCTAAATCAACAACACACTACTGATGTTTTAACGCTCGATGAAAAATCTGCGGCTAAAGCTGTTTCTATTGCTGATGCTAGTGAAACGTCAGTGAGAAAAGTTGTGTGTTGTGTGATGACCGCTGATTGTTTGCCGATATTGTTAACTGATCAATATGGCGAACAAGTGGCAGCCATTCATGCAGGGTGGCGAGGTATGGCTGATGGTATTATTGAAAAAACGCTAGAGTCTTTTAACGCCAGAACAAGTCAAATTTATGCGTGGCTAGGCCCTGCAATTAGTCAGAAACATTTTGAAGTCGGTCAGGATGTTTTTGATGCTTTTTGTCATCATTGTCCAACGGACAAGCTACACTTTACTCCCGTTAAGGGGAAGTATTATGCCAATTTATATCAACTTGCCATTGCAAGATTAACTCGTTGTGGTGTCAACGATATTAGTGGTGGAGAGTATTGTACTTTTGAGCAATCTGATTTATTTTTTTCTTTTCGGCGAGAAGGTGTTACCGGGCGTATGGCTAGTGTCATTTGGATTGAGTAACTTTTAACCTCATTTATTACGCCAAGTTTGTTGAAAAAATATTCAGTAGAGCCCCTTGGTTTTTTGATAAAAATGCCCATCTCTATAGTTAACAGTTTGTTATTAGGAGAACACAAATGCGCTTAGATCGGCTAACCAGTAAATTCCAACTTGCTATTTCCGATGCTCAGTCAATCGCATTGGGGCGAGACCATCAGTTTATTGAACCTGTTCACTTATTTTCAGCATTATTAAATCAAGAAGGTGGCAGTACTCGTGCCTTGCTTGTCGAATGTCAGTGTGATGTTAGTACTATTCGCAGTCGTTTAGCTCAGTCATTAGATCGGCTGGCTCGCGTTGATGGTATTAGTGGTGATATTCAATTATCAAATGCAATGATTTCTCTTCTAAATATTTGCGACAAATTGGCGCAAAAACGTAAAGACCGGTATATATCGAGTGAGTTATTTATTCTTGCTGCATTAAACGATAAGAGTGCTTTGGGTGAAATTTTACGTAAAGCTAATTTAACAGAAGATGTACTTAATAAGGCCATTGAAAAAATTCGTGGTGGTCAAAAGGTTGACGATCAAAGTGCGGAGGATCAGCGTCAAGCACTCGATAAATTTACCGTTGATTTAACTGAACGGGCTGAACAAGGGCGTTTAGACCCAGTAATCGGTCGTGATGATGAAATCAGGCGCACTATTCAAGTACTACAACGTCGCACCAAGAATAATCCCGTATTAATTGGCGAGCCAGGTGTGGGTAAAACCGCAATAGTTGAGGGCTTAGCCCAGCGCATCATTAATGGTGAAGTTCCTGAGGGAATTAAGAATAAGCGAGTACTGTCTCTTGATATGGGCGCACTATTAGCTGGAGCGAAGTATCGTGGTGAATTTGAAGAGAGACTTAAGGGTGTTTTAAATGAGTTAGCCAAAGAAGAAGGGCAGATTATTCTATTCATCGATGAGTTACACACTATGGTTGGTGCTGGTAAATCTGATGGTGCAATGGACGCTGGTAATATGCTTAAGCCAGCGCTGGCTCGTGGAGACTTACACTGTGTCGGCGCAACTACACTGGATGAGTATCGCCAGTATGTAGAGAAAGATGCAGCATTAGAACGTCGCTTCCAAAAAGTCCAAGTTGACCAACCAACAGTTGAAGATACGATTGCTATTTTACGTGGTTTAAAAGAGCGCTATGAGTTACACCACGCCGTAGAAATAACCGACCCAGGCATTGTTGCCGCGGCATTATTATCTCATCGCTACATCACTGATCGACAGTTACCTGATAAAGCAATTGATTTAATTGATGAGGCTGCATCGTCTATTCGTATGGCGATAGACTCCAAACCGGAAGCTCTTGATCGATTAGAGCGAAAAATTATTCAACTGAAGTTAGAGAAGCAAGCACTCGTCAATGAAGAAGATGAAGGCTCTAAAAAACGTTTAAGCAAATTAGAGCAAGATTTAACTGGTTTTGAACAAGAGTTCTCAGAGCTTGATGAAGTATGGAATGCTGAGAAAGCGTCAATCTCTGGTGCGCAAAATATTAAGACAGACCTTGAGCAGGCGAGGCAGGATCTTGAAGTGGCAAAACGTGCGACTGACTTGAATCGAATGTCGGAGCTTCAATATGGGCGTATTCCAGAGCTCGAACGACAATTAGATCTAGCCTCACAAGTTGATATGCATGAAATGACCTTACTTAAGCATAAAGTAACAGCCGATGAGATAGCTGAGGTGGTGGCTCGTGCGACAGGCATTCCTGTTAGTAAAATGCTTGAAGGCGAAAAAGATAAGTTGCTACGAATGGAGAGCTATCTGCATCAACAAGTCATAGGGCAACAAGAAGCAGTTAATGCTGTGTCCAATGCAATACGCCGCTCTCGTGCCGGCCTATCTGATCCGAATCGACCTATTGGTTCTTTTTTGTTCCTAGGACCAACGGGGGTTGGTAAGACAGAGCTGTGTAAAGCACTGGCAAACTATATGTTTGACGATACTAATGCGATGGTACGGATTGACATGTCCGAGTTTATGGAAAAACACTCTGTAGCAAGACTGATTGGTGCCCCTCCTGGCTATGTCGGCTATGAAGAAGGCGGTTACCTGACAGAAGCTGTTCGCCGTAAGCCCTATTCAGTATTATTATTAGATGAGATTGAGAAGGCACATCCCGATGTCTTTAATATATTACTGCAAGTATTGGATGATGGCAGGTTAACCGACGGGCAGGGCCGTACAGTCGATTTTAGAAATACAGTAATTATAATGACGTCGAATTTAGGTTCAGATATTATCCAAGATAAAGCAGGAAGTCTAAATCAGAACGAACTGAAAACTGAAGTAATGACCGTGGTTAAACAATACTTTAAACCAGAGTTTTTAAATCGTCTAGATGAGAATGTTGTGTTTCATGCTCTAGCACTTGAAAATATTAAGCTTATTGCAGGGTTGCAGTTGCAGCATTTAAAACAGCGTCTTGAGGCACAAGAAATTGAGCTAGTGGTAACAGAGGATGCGTTAAATGCATTAGCTGAAATTGGTTTTGATCCTGTGTATGGAGCACGGCCGTTGAAAAGGGCGATACAGCAACTGGAAAATCCATTAGCACAATATATTCTTTCTGGTGAGTTTGGTGCTAATGATTTGGTCACTGTTGATGTAGAAGGGGGCGACTTCATATTTACTAAACAGTAAAGGCATCTCATTTTAAACTAACTAGATGTTAGTCATTTCTTACAGAATAAAGCAGCTTGTTTCTTCGCTAACTCAAGCTGCTTTTTTTTATCATCAGCTGATAGCGGAGATAAGTTCCCTTCGGCATCTTGTTGATTAATATTATCGAATGCACGTAGAATTTCGATGTTTTTAGTGGCAATAGCACAGTTTTCAATGGCAATACGTTCAAGTTCTTGAGCGGCATTCAGTGGCTTGTCTTTATTTAACTGTGACACTGACTTAAATGACGATGGGTACTTTTTGGTTATATTCTTAATTTTATCTGGGGCGATATTCTCAGGTTTGCTATGGCTAAAATGGGTCACACCGTTTTTGTCGACCCATTGATAAATATCTTTGGCAAATGTATAGCTCGTAAAAAAAAGGCTAATTAAAAGAATAACTCTCATTGTTCGTTCCTTCTAATGTTTGAGTTTGATGATATCAACAACTTGTCCTAATTCTAGACTAGAACAGTTAATAGAACAATTCTATCCCGCTCGGCCATCGACTCGTGCTTTGGTTAAGATAGGCCAATAAATAATACTAAATATAAGAAAACAAATGACCCATAGCAACGCACTGATTTGATAGCTGATAAGAGTAAAGTAGGGAGTAACTATTGGAAGTAACCCTCGCACTAATGCTGCGATAAAAATACTAACAAAGGCAAAAGGCATGAGTTTATGGACAAGTAACGGTCGGCCTGTATGACCAAGTGAAACCCGAGACATCATAGCAACGATTAATCCAGCCATTGCGCCGATAGTTAACAGGTGTAGTAGAGACATCGCATGTTGTGGGGTAAACATACTAGCTAACCCATAGCCTAACAAGCCGGATGTAATAAATAGATAGGCTATGTGTAGGGACCACAATAAAGGGACAGGAATAGTGAGAAGAGGGCGCCAACGTAATATTCTGATTAAATTAGCAATACCAGAAACAACTAATAACCAGTGTGATTGATCTGTTCTGATGCTCTCAATGAATAAGAAAAGTAAGTGGACGGTGATAAAAATGATGAGTGGGCCAACAGAAAAAAACTCGACCCAGTTGTTTGTTGCTACTTTTTCAGTTTGTGTACCGCGAGCAGTAAAAAATGGAATAACTCGCCCGCCAATAATGCACATAATTAATGTGATAAGAATGATCATTAGTGGGCTAAGAGACTTCATTAGAAGCTGATTAGAATCAATGAGCGCAATATGACTAGCTAAATTAGTGAAGGCAAAAACGATTAATATAGGAACAAAAAATAAATTTCGCCATTGCTTAACTTTAAATACACTGCGGGCAATAAAAAAAGCAGCCAGTAAAGGAGGGGTTATATCTATCAGAGCGATGAAGTAATTAGGTGTGAAATCTATAGCTAAAGTAATTCTTGCTATTAACCAAGTGAAGAAAAGCACTGCGAGTGGCCAACCACTGACACCGGGAACATTAGTCCAATTCTGAATAGCCGTTAATAGAAAACCAATGATTACCGCTAATGCAAAGCCAAAGATCATTTCATGACTATGCCACCAATAGAGATCTCCGTAAGGAGCAAAGGAAATTAAGCCTGATAGTGCCAACCCCCACAATGTGATTGTAACGATAGCAAATAAAGCCGCCCCGAGAAACATAGGCCTAAAGGCTAGACGGAATAGAGGTGGGATTGTTAATGCTTTGTCGTTATCGGTTATCTGTATCATTGAAAGCCTAGAGAAATAAATGGGCGGTTATTATATAAGTATGCAGCTTGATAAGGGCGGCCAGGATGATATTAATCAATTTATAAGCGTATAGGTTAATAATGAAACAGCTAAACGTTATTTTGTAAATTAATTAAAAAAGCTCTTGCCATGTGTCAGAGGATCCCTATAATGCGCATCCACTGACACGGGGAAGCAACTGCTAGAGCGCTAAGACACTAAGAGTCTAGGTAACTTGAAAGGCACTAGCAACACGGGTTAGCGAAGGAAAACGATTAGTTTAAAACGTTTTAAATCACTTTTTAAAGAGTGTTTTAAAATAAAGTAAAATTAAGTGTTGACTTCAACACTGGGAAGCGTATTATGCACCTCCCAACGCAACGGA
>NZ_JAUYVJ010000022.1:0-74145 GCF_030689115.1 Psychrobium sp. 1_MG-2023
CAACTAACGAGGTCCTGAATAACACATTTTCAGGACGACGATGCAAGAGAGCGCCTCACCAATGTGTCGTTCCGGCAGGTTTTTAGCCGGAATCTCGTATTGTATATCAGCAACTAACGAGCCCCTGAATAACACACTTTCAGGACGACGACGCAAGAGAGCGCCCCACCAATGTGTCGTTCCGGCATGCTTTTAGCCGGAATCTCGTATTGTATATCAGCAACTAACGAGCCCCTAAATAACACACTTTCAGGACGACGATGCAAAAGAGCGCCCCACCAATGTGTCGTTCCGGCAGGTTTTTAGCCGGAATCTCGTATTGTATATCAGCAACTAACGAGATCCTGAATAACACACTTTCAGGACGACGACGCAAGAGAGCGCCCCACCAATGTGTCGTTCCGGCAGGTTTTTAGCCGGAATCTCGTACTGTATATCAGCAACTAACGAGGTCCTGAATAACACACTTTCAGGACGACGATGCAAGAGAACGCCTCACCAATGTGTCGTTCCGGCAGGTTTTTAGCCGGAATCTCGTACTGTATAACAGCAACTAACGAGGTCCTGAATAACACATTTTCAGGACGACGATGCAAGAGAGCGCCTCACCAATGTGTCGTTCCGGCATGCTTTTAGCCGGAATCTCGTATTGTATATCAGTAACTAACGAGCCCCTAAATAACACACTTTCAGAACGACGGTCAGTGATAAATTTCAGATACAAAAAAGCCAGCGTAAACGCTGGCTTTTCATTAACTTAAATACTGTTACGTGTTTTCGGCAACAATGATTATCACTTCATACAAAATAATAAACAGTAAACTTCCAAAAACCATTAACATACTACGATACAGCAGGCGTTTTAGCCACTCGTCATCATCACGCATATATCAACGATTAGCCGATAGAGCTAATACCACGCATATATGGACGTAATGCTTCAGGAACAGTAATTGAACCATCACTTTGTTGATTATTCTCAAGAATAGCCACTAAAGTACGGCCTACAGCTAAGCCTGAACCGTTTAATGTGTGTAACAGCTCAGGTTTGTTGGTTTCTTTATTACGGAAACGCGCTTGCATGCGACGAGCTTGGAAGTCGCGTGTGTTGCTACACGATGATATTTCACGGTAACAGCCTTGTGTCGGTAACCATACTTCTAAATCGTAAGTTTTCGCTGCGGTAAAGCCCATATCGCCAGTACAAAGTAAAACTTTACGGTATGGAAGTTCTAATAATTGTAGTACTTTTTCAGCGTGGCCAGTTAATTCTTCTAGTGCTGCATCTGACTGCTCTGGTTTAACTAACTGTACCATTTCAACTTTATCAAATTGGTGTTGACGAATTAAACCTTTGATATCACGACCGTAAGAGCCAGCTTCACTACGGAAACATGGCGTGTGCGCAGTAAACTTAAGCGGTAATTGTGATTCATCAACGATTTCATCACGCATTAAGTTAGTGAGTGGCACCTCAGCTGTTGGAATAAGACTTAAGCCAGTACCTTCTTCATTTGCAGGGTTGGTGTGGAATAAATCTTCACCGAATTTTGGTAACTGCCCCGTACCACGTAAGCTATCTGCGTTTACTAGATAAGGGACGTAAGTCTCTGTATAGCCGTGTTCTTCAACGTGTAAATCAAGCATGAATTGGGCTAGTGCACGGTGCATACGGGCGATGTCTTTTTTCAGTACCACAAAACGTGAACCTGATAACTTAACTGACGCAGAGAAATCAATGCCACCAATGGCTTCACCGACATCGGCGTGATCTTTGATTTCAAAATCGAATTCACGCGGCGTACCCCAACGTAAAACTTCCACATTATCATCTTCGTCGTTACCAAAAGGTACTTCAGCGTCAGGTAAATTTGGTACACCCATGGTGATGTTATCGATGTCAGTTAAAAGCTGAGCAAGTTCAGCTTTCGCATTTTCAAGCTGATCGCCTAACTCGCCAACTTGTGCTAATAATGGCGCGATATCTTCGCCACGCGCTTTAGCTTGGCCAATCGACTTAGAGCGTGTATTACGCTGTGCCTGTAACTCTTGTGTCGATACTTGTAATACTTTACGACGCTCTTCAAGTTGCGCTAGTTGCGCTGTATCTAATTCATAGCCGCGTTGCTTTAAACGCTCTGCTGTTTGCTCTAGTTCAGTTCTGAGGTATTTAGAATCTAACATTTTTTATCCAAAAACTTATATTTAATTATTTAGTGATTAGCCACAAACCGAGAAACGCAGCAGCTAAACTTAATATCACATTTAATAGCACATTGAGCAGTGCTTTCATCCATTCACCCTGTTGTAACAACAATAAGGTATCCAACGAAAAAGTAGAAAAGGTTGTTAACGCCCCTAAAAAGCCAACACCTAATGCAATTCGTGCTTGAGGTAACAATTGACCCGATTCAACCAGACCAAAAAGTAACCCCATTAAAAATGAGCCAACGAAATTGGCGATAAGTGTACCAAAAGGAAAGCCTTTACCAAATAGGTTAATTGCTAAATATGCGAGTCCATAGCGAGAAACTGCACCAAATGCCCCCCCAATCGCAATTAATAACAGATTATTCATAGCGTTTCATATCACTGTGTTGGTTTAATTGCTTTAGATAGTCTAATTTCTCGCTAATTTTGGCTTCTAAGCCACGATTAGTGGGTTGGTAAAGGCTAAGATCTTTGAGCTCTTGTGGCAAATAACATTCACCAGCGGCAAAAGCATTGGCTTCATTGTGTGCATAACGGTATTGAGCGCCATAACCTAAGTCAGCCATCAGTTTTGTCGGCGCATTGCGTAAATGCTCAGGAACGGCGTAGTCTTGTTCTTGTTTAACCAATGCTTTCATTTGGTTAAACGCACTATAAACCGCGTTACTCTTCGGTGCACAGGCAAGGTAAATAACTGCTTGGGCAATAGCCCGTTCCCCTTCGCTTGGACCAACGCGGTGATAGCAATCCCACGCACTCAAAGCCACTTGCATGGCTTTAGGGTCTGCATTGCCAATATCTTCTGAGGCAATAGCCAGTAGTCGACGACCAACATAAAGAGGATCCCCCCCAACAGCCAACAACCGACAATACCAATAGAGTGCGCCATCAGGCGAGGAACCACGCACAGATTTATGAAGCGCTGAAATTAGGTCGTAATAAAGATCACCTTTATTATCGAATTGATTCACTTTATCGCCACATACCTGGGTAAGCATATCAAGATTAATCGACTTAATAACCTCACCATTAGCCGCCGAATGCGCCGGTGCCATATCATTAAGTAGTTCAAGGTAATTAAGTGCCATGCGGGCATCACCTTGAACGATGTTAGCTAACGCTGAAGCTACGCCATCTTCTAATACCACCCCGCTATCAGCTAATCCTCGCTCTTCATCATTAAGCGCCTGATTTAGTAGTGACATGATATTTTCTGGACTCAGCTGTTTTAATAAATAGACACGAGCTCGTGATAATAATGCATTATTGAGTTGAAATGATGGATTTTCAGTAGTGGCACCAACAAAAATAACAGTACCATCCTCGATGTAAGGTAAAAAAGCATCTTGCTGAGATTTATTAAAACGATGAACTTCATCCACAAACAATAAGGTACGACGGGATTGAGATTGAGCAATTTGCTGCGCCTGTTCAATCGCATTACGGATCTCTTTAACACCAGACGTCACCGCGGAAATACGCTCAACATGAGCGTCAACATAATGCGCAATGAGTTCGGCTAACGTCGTTTTTCCTGTACCCGGTGGCCCCCATAAAATCATCGAGTGCGCACGGCCAGATTCTAAAGCAATACGTAATGGTTGATTTTTAGCTAATATATGCTCTTGGCCAATATAATGCTCAAAGGTTTGAGGCCGCATACGTGCGGCCAATGGTTCAAAATTAGGGGAAAAGTCAAACGATAAAGTGCTCACTAATGCTTATTTCGCCTCTCTCTGATCATCGAAGTCGACACCGGCTGGTAAACTAAACATAAATGTATCGGCATTTAAACTTGGTGATTCATCAACATCACTGAAAACAAAGTTACTCGATTGCCCCTGACGGTCTTCAATAAATAATCCACTGAGGTTGCCCCCCTTAAAGCGCATTTCAATCTTACGAGTTAGATTCTTACGATCGTGAGGCATAATGATATAACCTTTTGCACTTCGAGCGACACTGAATTGTTGCCATGCGTTTTCACTTTGATTGGCAATAAGCCATAGTGGAGATTGTTGTACTGTTTGATCAAGACTCATGGCCGTCACTTGTTCAACAAATGGGTTATATATCCACACCGCTTCACCGTCAGAAACAATCAGTGATTCATCTGGCTCATTAGTCACCCAGCGAAACTTATTCGGCTGTTGTACTTTCATGCTGCCAGTAGCTTGCTGAATTTCTTGGCCCTTAGCATCAAATACTTGCTGTTGAAAATTCGCTGAAAACTGCTTCATTTGTTGTAACTTATGGCGTAGCTCAACAATAGCTTCATTGTCTGTAATCGCCATCACTGATGACGTGGTAGTGGCTTGTGCACTTGATACTACCACTGGGGTCATGACTAACAAACTAGTCGTTAGGACAACCATTTTTTTTAATACACTTTTTATCATTATATATTTACTCTTTATAATCTGTGTCGCTTTACTAGCGTAGCAATCGCTCATGAACTAAAACTTAATGCTTTGGCGGTGGCGGCGCTAATACTTCTCGAGTGCCATTATGGCCAGGTGAACTAACCACACCCGAGGCTTCCATTTGCTCGATTAAACGAGCGGCACGGTTATAACCGATTTTAAACTTACGTTGTACACTTGAAATAGAGCCACGTCTTGTTTCGGTGACGAAGGCTACTGCATCATCGTAAAACTCGTCATTTTCACTATCGCCTTCGGCGGCTTCTCCTGGTAATAAAATTGACTCGTTACTCTCTCCAGACAATATTTCACTGATATAGTTCGGTTCACCGCGTTGTTTCCAGTCATCGACAACCTTATGAACTTCATGGTCATCAACAAACGCTCCATGAACACGTGTTGGCACACCCGTACCAGGGGGCAAATACAACATATCACCCTGTCCAAGGAGTTGTTCCGCACCTTGTTGGTCTAAAATAGTACGGGAATCAACACGTGATGAGACTTGGAATGCGATACGAGTCGGAATATTGGCTTTTATTAAACCCGTTATAACATCAACTGATGGACGCTGTGTTGCTAAGATTAAGTGAATACCAGCGGCACGGGCTTTTTGCGCAATCCGTGCGATCAACTCTTCGACCTTTTTACCAACAATCATTATCATGTCAGCGAACTCATCAACCACAACCACGATACTCGGGAGTGTTTCTAGCTCTGGTGGCGTTTGATCCATACTATCCCCTGGTTGCCATAACGGATCGGTTAACGGCTCACCGGCAGCTATCGCAGCCGACACTTTAGCGTTATAACCCGCTAAGTTACGTACCCCAACTGCTGACATCAACTTATAGCGTCGCTCCATCTCCCCCACACACCAACGTAGCGCATTAGCCGCTTCTTTCATATCGGTCACTACTTCCGATAATAAATGTGGGATACCTTCATAAACGGATAATTCAAGCATCTTAGGATCGATCATAATCATCCTTACCTGCTCGGGGGTTGATTTATATAGCAGTGATAAAATCATCGCATTAACCCCCACTGATTTACCTGAACCCGTGGTACCAGCAACTAATAAATGTGGCATTTTACCTAAATCAACGACAACAGGATCACCCGCTATATCTTTCCCTAATACCATGGTCAAGGCAGATTTAGACTGTGAAAATTTATCACACGCCAAGTTTTCACGCAGGTAAACGATCTCACGGTTTTCATTTGGGATCTCTAAACCAATTACACTTTTTCCCGGAATGACTTCAACGACACGTACACTCAATGCTGACAGCGAACGTGCTAAATCCTTCGACAAACCAGTTATCTTACTGACTTTAACACCAGGCGCTAAATCCAACTCAAAACGCGTGATCACAGGCCCTGGAAAAACATCAACGACCGTCGCTTGAATATTAAAATCTAATAGTTTCGCTTCAACTAAACGAGATACCCGATCCAAAACTTCTTGTTCAATCGGGTTAACTAAACGTTTAGGTGCATCAAGTAACTCTAATGATGGCATGGCAGTTAATGCCCCCTGAGGCTTAGTTGTTTTCATCGGTTCAGTATTCGGCACTGCTACCGTTTTTTGTTGCACAGCCGCAATTGCTTGAGCCAATTCGTGGGTACTTGACTCTACCGGCGGTAACTCATCTTCAATAATGCGCTCATCAATATTTGGTTGTTGATTAGTGATAGGGCGCTGATACTCAGACAAGTCATCAATCTCTATTTCATCTTCTTTAACGGCAGAAAATGATGGCATTGTGGTATGATCATCAAGTTCTGAGCTTTCAACAGAAACCGTCGGGGTTTCCATTGAACTCGAAGAGGACATCACATCGTTTAACGATGGCATCTTTTCTGATTCAACCACATCAGTTTTTTGAGTGTCAGCTGTTAATGGGGCTCTCTCAGGCTCGTCGTCTTGCTCAGCGTAGCGCTCTTGTGTTAATGCATCACCAGCGGCTTGTTCGCGCTTTGCCTCAGAGTAGCGTGCGTAGCGTTCAGGGAATTGCCACAGCCATATAGACCCTTTGATTACAACACTGCCGATATACTCCGTGAGTTGCATCCAACCGATACCCGTCATGAGTGTCAACCCCGTTGCAATAAAACAAATCAGCAATAGTGTTGTGCCTAGAAAGTTAAAGTTCGGCAACATGGCACTGGAAATCATATCTCCAACAACGCCACCAGAAGAAAAAGTCTGATGCAAGTCATCAAAATTAATACTCGCACAGGCTAAGACACCAAAAGAACACAAAAAGAAGCCAATAAAACGAAGTCCTAAGGTAAAAAAGTCGATACTTCGTAATTTATGGTGAGCTTTAAACAGCACATAACCTAAACCAGCAAACAAAAAAGGCACTGCATAAGCTAAATGACCAATACTGAAAAATAAGATGTCTGCTAGGTAAGCACCTGTATGCCCCATCCAATTTCCTGCGGCACCAGAGATTGCCACTTGAGTCCAAGCGGCATCTGTTGGGTCGAAACTATAAAGTGCAAGTAACAAATAGAGTGACAGTAAAGTTGTCGTCACAATAGACGCTTCTAGCACACGTTGCATCCCTGTCACTACTCGGACAGAAGGTGCATCTTCATTGGCATGTTCTGGCTCTTGGTGAGGCATTGGTTCTGAAGACAAAAATTACTTCCTTTAAAAATGTTTTGTAACTTAATAGCCGCAATACGCGCATTCAATTGCATCATACATTGACTATATTTACCTTGAATTAATACGACAGAAAAAATAAATGGCGATCGCTTATTCACCGAGGCTCAACCATACAAAATTTAAACCAATAATTCTATGTATATAGTACCTAAGTGTTTAGATTTTAACTAAGCTTCTATATTTATCTGGGTAGAGTATTTCACTTCTTCCATCACCACATATGTTCGTGAGTCTTTAATATCAGGTAAGGACAGTAAAGTCTCGTTGAGCACTTGACGGTAGGTCGACATGTCTGAAACGCGTGTTTTCAATAAATAGTCGAAATCACCAGACACTAAATGACATTCTAAAATAGCATCGAGTTGCTCAGCCGCTAAGTTAAAACGGTCAAATACATCCGCACTTGTTCGATGCAATTTAATTTCAACATACACTAATAAGGCTGCATTCAGTGCGCTGGGATCGAGTAATGCAGTATATTGTAAAATAACATTGTTCTTTTCTAGCCGTTTTACTCGCTCTAAACACGGTGTAGGGCTTAAACCGACCCTCTTTGCCAGCTCAACATTTGAGATCTTACAGTTTTTTTGTAACTCACGAAGAATGTTTTTATCAATACGATCAAGTTCCATAACCTACCACAACCAACACAAACAGAATTTTTCACTAATAATAATATTTTTTATAGATTAATTCACTACAAAATCACCAAGAGCATCAAAATTAAAGACGAAAATATCAAAATAATTGACCTATAATTACCGCCAATTAAAACTAATTAAACAAAGGTCGTATTATGCTTATCGGTGTACCAAAAGAAATTAAAAATCACGAATACCGCGTAGGTATGGTTCCTGCTAGTGTGCGTGAGCTTATCCAAAATGGTCATAGTGTTGTTGTTGAAACAAATGCTGGTAGTGGTATCGGTTTCTCTGATGCTGATTACATTGAAGTTGGCGCAACAATCGAAAACGAAGCTGCAGATATTTTCGCTAAAGCTGACATGATTGTTAAAGTAAAAGAGCCACAAGCCGTTGAGCGTGCTATGTTACGTGAAGGCCAAATCTTATTCACTTACTTACACCTTGCCCCTGACTTGCCACAGACTCAAGATTTAATTGACTCAAAAGCAGTATGTATTGCTTATGAAACAGTCACTGATCGTAACGGTGGTTTACCTCTATTAGCACCAATGTCAGAAGTTGCTGGCCGTATGTCTATTCAAGCTGGCGCACAAGCCCTTGAAAAATCAAATGCTGGTCGCGGCATGTTATTAGGTGGCGTACCAGGTGTTGAGCCAGCTAAAGTTGTGGTTATCGGCGGTGGCATGGTTGGTAACAACGCTGCACAAATGGCTGTAGGTCTAGGTGCTGAGGTTACTATCCTTGACCGTAACATCGATACGTTACGTCGTTTAAACGTTCAATTTGGTAACACTGCTAAAGTACTTTACTCAACAGCTGACACGCTAGAGAAAGAAGTATTAGCGGCTGACTTAGTTATCGGTGGCGTACTAATTCCTGGTGCTGCTGCACCTAAACTAGTGACCAAAGAGCACATCGCTGCAATGAAGCCTGGTGCGGCTATTGTTGACGTTGCAATCGACCAAGGTGGTTGTATTGAAACCTCTAAAGCAACAACTCATCAAGATCCTACTTACATCGTTGATGACGTAGTTCACTACTGTGTTGCTAACATGCCAGGCGCTGTACCTCGTACATCAACGTTTGCATTAAACAATGCAACCTTACCGTACATCATCGAACTAGCGAACAAAGGCTACAAAGAAGCACTTTTATCAAATAAAGATTTCTTAAACGGTTTAAATGTTATCGATGGTAAAGTGACCTGTGAAAGTGTTGCAAATGCACTAGGTTTTGATTACGTAGCACCAGAAGTTGCTATCGCATAATTAAAAGCACAAACAAAGATACCCAAGGGAAAGCAAATGCTTTCCCTTTTTTGTTTAAAACCAACTAAACTGGTCAGATATTTGTGATAAGACACTTGTAATACTTGTACTTGACCCCATCAATCTCTATATTGCTTAGCAAATACTGCGCATTGCAGTAATGAATCGATTATTTTCAGGAGTTTCTTCATGAGCGACGTAAAACATTGCCAATTACTTATCTTAGGCTCAGGCCCTGCCGGCTACACTGCTGCTGTTTATGCGGCACGAGCTAACTTAAAACCAGTCTTAGTCACTGGCATTCAACAAGGTGGTCAATTAACCACCACGACTGAAGTTGAAAACTGGCCGGGTGATGCCAACGATCTTACTGGCCCAGCATTAATGGACCGTATGAAAGAGCATGCTGAAAAGTTTGATACAGAAATCGTTTTTGACCATATCAATAAAGTCGATTTTTCAAAACGCCCTTTCACGCTCACAGGTGACAATCAAGTATTCACAGCTGATGCAGTGATTTTAGCCACTGGGGCTTCGGCTAAATATATCGGCCTACCTTCTGAAGAAGAGTTTATGGGCCGTGGCGTATCAGCATGTGCAACTTGTGATGGTTTCTTCTATCGTGGTAAAGAAGTTGCTGTTGTTGGTGGTGGTAATACAGCTGTTGAAGAAGCATTATACCTAGCGAACATTGCGTCAAAAGTACACGTTATTCATCGCCGTGAAACATTCCGTAGTGAGAAAATATTAAGCGACCGTTTAATGGAAAAAGCTAAGAACGGAAATATTGAGTTGCACTTAAACTCAACGTTAAGCGAAGTCGTTGGTGACCAAATGGGCGTTACTGGGTTAAAGCTTGAAGGGACTAATGGTAACACTGACAGCGAGCTAGCTGTTGATGGTGTCTTCATCGCTATCGGCCACCAGCCAAATACTGGTATATTTGAAGGTCAACTAGAAATGGATAATGGTTACCTTAAAGTTCAATCTGGTCTTGCTGGTAATGCAACACAAACTTCGGTTGAGGGTGTATTTGCAGCAGGTGATGTATTTGACCAACATTACCGTCAAGCAATCACTTCAGCGGGCAGTGGCTGTATGGCTGCATTAGACGCTGAGCGCTTCTTAGACGCACAATAGTCATACTGAGCATCTAAACACAAAAAAGCCGTCAAAAGTGATATTTGACGGCTTTTTTTGGTTTATCTAATAACCAGTCGAAACATTATTCTATCTGATATTGCTAGCCACTATAGTACTAGGTCAATAAAAACACCGGTTTCAAAATGAACCAACCTAATTTTATCATTCGCTCGAAAAACTTGATCCTTACTCATCGACAAAATAATTGCCTGACGCGCACCGCTATTTAATGTAACTTGCAACTCGATCAAACGAATTTTATCGGCGCTCTCTAATTCATTGCCCATTTGAACACGTTGGTTATGACGTAAAATAGTGTCCAACACACTCTTCACATCAACGGCTGATCCTTCACCATATTGGTAGCCTAAGACACCGCCCAATAGTGCTTTACCAAACAGCGCCCAACCTCGCCCCTGATCCCGTTGCAAATCTTGTTCACTCAACTTACGAATACTCAGCACAACAGCAGATTCAACTTTAGTAATGCTGATGGTTTGCTCAGTTGCATGGGTACTTGGAGAGTAGACAGAAGCCCCCAACATACAGCACAGGCTGAATAAACAAACTAACCACTTCATTCTATTCTCCATGTGATATTTTCACGTTCTAGTATATGATAACAGTAACTACTAATAAATATTTACTTTTATCAATACCATGTCGCAACTTATCATGTTAGATGACAATAATACAATATTTCCACCTGCTAATTTAGCCCTAAGTGAGCCCAATGGCTTATTAGCTATTGGTGGTGACTTAACTACTGAACGGCTAATCAGTGCCTATAAACAAGGTATTTTTCCGTGGTATAACGACGATGATCCAATTTTGTGGTGGTCACCCGACCCACGATGTGTTTTCTTTACCGATCAGTTTTATACCAGTAAAAGCTTTAAGAAATTTTTAAAGAAATCTCCATTTAAAATCACGTTAAACCAACAGTTTAAACAAGTTATTGCTCATTGTACCCTCCCGCGTGAGAAACAAGATGGGACCTGGATAAATACTAATATGATGCAAGCCTATAACCAACTCCACCAAGAAGGGGTAGCCCATAGTATCGAGGTATGGCATAACGAGACATTGGTCGGCGGTTTGTATGGATTGTTTATCAATAACGTTTTCTGTGGTGAATCGATGTTTTCGTTAGAGGCGAATGCATCAAAGCAAGCGCTTTACACGCTATGTCAATTTTTATCAGCACATGGCGTTAAAATGATTGATAGCCAAGTTGAAAATGATCATCTTTTATCACTAGGCGCACAATCCATTCCACGTGTTGACTTTTTAAACCACCTTAAGAGCTCTTCGACATCAAACATTTCAATCGATTGGTCTTCACGAGAGCTCTGCCATGATTGATTTAAGCCATGTTTCGCTTGGCCTTACGCCAGAATTTGAGTGTAGCTATTTAGAACAGCAATCAGAGAGATTGCTTGTGGTTTACCCTTTAGAACAAGCTAGTGCTCCACTTTATGAAGAATTAATGAATAAAGGGTTTCGTCGCAGTGGTGATCAAGTTTATCGCCCAAACTGTCCCCAATGCCAAGCCTGTCAGAGTCTACGTATTAAAGTTAATGACTTTAAGCCAACCACCAGTCAACGCCGCATTATCAATAAAAACAAAGATATTGAATTTAAGGTGTCGCACCAAGAGAAGTCACAATACTTCGACTTATACAGTCGTTATATTAGCCAACGGCATCGAACAGGTAGTATGTACCCTCCGACTATCGAAACTATGCAAAGCTTCAGTCAATGCCATTGGCTCGACATTATCTTTATCGAGGGCTACTTAGATGGTCAACTTGTCAGTGTTGCTGTGTGTGACTTACTATCAAACTCATTGTCTGCGGTCTATACTTTCTTTGCACCAGAATTTGATAAACGCTCTCTAGGAAAACTCAATATATTGCAGCAGATAGAAATTGCGAAGCAACTGGAACGTGAATTTGTCTACCTTGGTTTTCAAATAGATGAATGCACTGCAATGAACTACAAACAAAACTATGTACCAAACGAGCGCTTTATCAATAATCAATGGATAAAAGTCAAAAAATAGCGGGCAAAGCTTTACACAGCTCGCTATTTACGTCATTATTTGCGCCCATAAATTATCAGCAATTAAATTGTTTAATATTTATACAATTTTTAATTAAAATCGACAGGAATAAGTCTTAATGGCTAAAGAAGACAACATTGAAATGCAAGGCACCGTATTAGACACATTACCTAATACGATGTTCCGTGTAGAATTAGAAAATGGTCATGTTGTAACCGCGCATATTTCTGGAAAAATGCGTAAAAACTACATCCGTATTCTTACTGGTGATAAAGTAACTGTACAGTTAACACCTTATGATCTTTCTAAAGGTCGTATCGTATTCCGTGCACGTTAATCACAACGGATTAAATATGGCCTAAAGTTAGGTTTTTCAAAGTCAGCAGAGACACAACCTCTCGTTGCACTTTAATCTCGCTACACTTTACAAAAGTATTTAAACAAAAAAGCCCATCACATGATGGGCTTTTTTGTTGCTGTGAGTAATACCTCAGGCATTAATCAATCGGCTCAGCTTGTGGTTGAGCAATGTACGTAAAATCTAACTTATCATTCTTAACGTTGACTTTGACAATACCACCATGTGCTAATTCACCAAACAACAGTTCATTTGCCATTGGCTTCTTCAAGTTATCTTGAATGACACGTGTCATTGGCCGTGCCCCCATCGCTTTATCGTAGCCACGCTCCACTAACCAAGCTCGGGCATCTTTAGACACATCTAGTGTGACACCTTTACTATCAAGTTGTGCTTGCACTTCAACGATAAACTTATCAACCACTTGTTCAATAATACTAACATCAAGATTATTAAACCAAACAATCGAGTCTAACCGGTTTCTAAACTCAGGTGAAAACAGACGATTGATTTCCTGCATGGCATCCGTTGAGTTATCCTGCAATTTAAAACCAATAGATTTACGCTCAGTCTCTGTCACACCCGCATTGGTTGTCATCACCACAATCACGTTTCTAAAGTCCGCTTTACGGCCATTATTATCTGTCAGGCTACCATGGTCCATAACTTGAAGTAACAAGTTATAAACATCGCCGTGTGCTTTCTCTATCTCATCAAGTAAAACAACACTGTGGGGATGTTTACGAACAGCATCGGTCAATAAACCACCTTGATCATAACCTACATAACCAGGAGGCGCACCAATAAGGCGACTGACGGTATGGCTTTCTAAATACTCAGACATATCAAAACGAATAAGTTCAACACCTAGGCATTTAGCTAATTGTTTACACACTTCTGTTTTACCAACACCCGTTGGGCCTGCAAACAAGAATGAACCAATAGGCTTATCTTCATTACCCAAACCGGAGCGAGATAAACGAATAGCAGAGGTGAGCTTATCAATGGCGGGATCTTGTCCAAAAACAACCAGTTTAAGGTTGCGATCTAAGCTTTTTAAGAGGTCAAGATCTGATGATGATACTGATTGCTCCGGGATACGTGCAATCTTCGCAATTATTGCTTCAATCTGCTCAACATCAATCACCTGTTCAATTTCAGTTTCCTCTGTCGGCTGACGTGTCATGGCTAAACGAGCACCCGCTTCATCAATAACATCAATCGCTTTGTCCGGTAAGAAACGCTCTAAGATGTATTTTGAAGACAACTTCGCAGCAGCTTGCATTGCCTGGCGTGTGTATTTAACATTATGGTGCTCTTCATAACATTGCTTTAAACCCATTAAGATTTCAGTAGTATCTTCAATGGTTGGCTCTATTACATCAATCTTTTGGAAACGACGCGCTAATGCTCGATCTTTTTCAAACACGCCAGAAAATTCTTGATATGTTGTCGAACCAATACAGCGTAATTGGCCGCTCGATAATAGCGGTTTTAACAGATTCGACGCATCCATCATACCACCTGATGCTGCACCAGCACCGATAATCGTATGAATTTCATCAATAAATAAAATAGCGTCCGGCTCTTTTTCAAACTCTTTTAACACCGACTTGAAACGCTTTTCAAAATCTCCACGGTATTTAGTTCCCGCAAGAATTGCCCCCATGTCCAAAGAGTATATGACATGATCTTGAATGATTTCAGGAACATCTCCCTTAACGATACGATATGCTAGGCCTTCTGCGATGGCTGTTTTACCAACACCAGCCTCTCCCACCAGTAATGGATTATTTTTACGACGACGCGATAAAACTTGAATCGTTCGCTCAACCTCATTCTCACGACCAATGAGCGGATCAATATGCCCAGCGACAGCCGCTTCGTTCAAGTTAGTAGCGTACTTAGTTAATGGTGTTGCTTGAGAGGCTTCTTCACCATTATCTGTTTGCTCAATCCCAGGAGTTGCTTCATGGTGCTCATCTTTAGTAACACCATGAGAAATAAAGTTAACAATATCTAAACGTGTAATATCAGATTTTTTTAGTAAATAAGCTGCTTGTGACTCTTGTTCACTAAAAATGGCGACTAAAACATTCGCCCCTGTTACCTCATTACTGCCAGATGATTGAACATGAAAAACAGCACGTTGTAACACCCGTTGAAACCCAAGTGTTGGTTGTGTCTCGCGCTCTTCATCATCAACGGCAATTAATGGCGTCGTTTCTTCAATAAAAGCAACGATTTCTTGCTTCAAAGTATCAAGTTTAGCTCCACAGGCCAATAGCGCCTCTTTAGCCGATTCATTATCTGTTAAGGCTAATAGGAGGTGCTCAACGGTCATAAACTCATGGCGTTTCGCTCTCGCCTCACAAAATGCGTTATTGAGCGTTAATTCTAGTGATTTATTCAACATAAGTTTCCCCTTAATGTAACTTCACCACCGCTAAACGGTTAAACTTCTTCCATTGTACACAAAAGTGGATGCTCATTATCCCTTGCACATTCATTCACTTGCTGAACTTTAGTCTCAGCAACATCAAGACTATAAGTACCACAATTCGCTTTGCCTTGCTGATGAATTGTCATCATTATCTGAAATGCTGCTTCCTCGTCCTTGGCGAAAAAAACTTTCAGCACCTCAACAACAAAATCCATCGGTGTATAGTCATCATTATTTAGCACAACCTTATACAAGGAAGGCGGCTTTAGTGCTTGTTTTTGAGTGCTTTTCTCAAGTACAAAATCAAAATCTATCGAATCACTCATATCTTAATTTTAGACCCTATTTATTCGTCGTGTGACAGAAAGAACAATTTTTATATAAATTAGCAATAATTGTTCTTGACTGTTTATTTAAATTGTTTAAATATTTTACTATTAATTCTTGGTAAAGAGACAATCTGTCTTTGTTATTATATTAATATATATTTGATTGAGACGGAACTTCATAATAATTTAGTTAAGGGAATACAGAATATGGCAACAGGCACAGTAAAATGGTTCAATAACGCAAAAGGTTTTGGTTTTATTTGCCCTGATAGTGGTGGTGAAGATATTTTTGCTCATTACTCAGTGATAGAGATGGAAGGTTATCGTACCCTAAAAGCTGGCCAAGAAGTGCAGTATGAACTACAGAGCGGCCCTAAAGGTGCTCACGCAGAGAAAATCAGCCCCGTTATTTAACGCCCATCTCAGTATTTAAGAGAACAATGTTGTAAAACCGCAATTCATCTTGCGGTTTTTTATTCCAAAACTTATTTCCCCACCATTCTAATCGTTGTTATAATCGTACATTAATTCTCTAACCACTGACCTTACGCTTTATGTCCTCATTACGTCGAACAAAAACACTTTCTTTATCAGCACGTCACAGCACAAAAAAGCAGCAAAGCGCCAAAAAAAAACAAAAGATACAGCACAAGCCTTCATCAGCCGTCACTGAACAAAAAATAGTACTATTTAACAAGCCGTTCGATGTACTATGTCAATTTAGCGATAATCAAGGTCGCCAGACTCTAGCTGATTTCATTAGTGAAAAAGAAGTTTATGCTGCAGGTCGCCTTGATCGTGATAGTGAAGGGTTACTTTTATTAACCAATGACGGAAAACTCCAAGCTAGGCTAACCCAACCCAAACAAAAGACCGCTAAGACGTATTGGGCGCAAGTAGAAGGAATTCCTACAGACAAGGCTATCCAGGATTTATGCCAAGGCGTAGTGTTAAAAGATGGGGTTACTTTACCTGCACAAGTAAAATTGATTGATGAGCCAAACCAAATATGGCCGCGCGTCCCCCCGATCAGGGAGCGAAAAGCCATTCCAACTAGTTGGCTTGAAATAACTATCACAGAAGGCCGAAACCGTCAGGTTCGCCGTATGACAGCACATATAGGCCACCCTACATTACGATTGATTCGTTATCGTATAGGTAACTGGACACTTGATGGTCTAGCCAATGGTGAGTGGCGAAAAATTAAAGAGAGGGTTTAACCATGACAAATCGCTATCAACCTTTTGTAACCGTAGCGACAGTTGTGAACTATCAAGATACATATCTATTGGTTGAAGAAAGGGCCGTTGGAAATGAGCCAGTCATCACTTTTAATCAACCAGCAGGCCATCTTGAAGCTAATGAAACCATCACGGAAGCTGCGCAACGGGAATTACGCGAAGAAACAGGAATATCAGCCGAGTTAACCGAATTGATTGCTATCTACCAATATTTCGTTGGCGATAAGCAATATGTGCGTTTTACTTTCGCTTTACCCTTAACTGCTGCACCACAGTTACGTCCCCACGATCCAAATATTATCGCCGCACACTGGCTGACGCTCGATCAAATTAAACAAAAAACAGCGTCATTACGCAGTCCATTGGTTATTCAATCAATCACTGATTACCTCAACCACGGAACCGTTCAAGCCGCAGCGCTGCTCTCATCATACTACGTCACACAATAGTCTAAATTTAACAGCCCTGTAGCCAGTAAACATCACTACCACTCACTGCGACACTGTGGTAAACTTTGCGCCCGAAAAATACCATTCATCTGTTAACTTGGTCACAGCTTTTAAACAGTAACAGCAATTAACATGATGAACATCACGTTTAGCATTAAGGTACACCATGTCAGACAAGGCAAGCAAAAAAGTAATCGTTGGAATTTCCGGCGGTGTTGACTCATCCGTTTCAGCATATCTTCTAAAGCAACAAGGCTATCAAGTCGAAGGCTTGTTTATGAAGAATTGGGAAGAAGATGACACCGACGAGTATTGCTCAGCTTCAGAAGACTTAGCCGACGCGCAAGCGGTATGTGAAAAATTAGGTATCGAATTACACAGTATTAACTTTGCTGCAGAGTATTGGGACAACGTTTTTGAATACTTCCTAGAAGAATACAAAGCTGGTCGAACTCCTAACCCTGATATCATCTGTAACAAAGAAATTAAGTTCAAAGCATTTTTAGAATTTGCTGCAGAAGCTTTAGGTGCTGACTATATTGCAACAGGCCATTATGTTCGTCGCCGTGAAGTCGATGGCCAATGGCAGCTATTACGCGGTTTAGATAATAACAAAGACCAAAGCTACTTCTTATACACATTAGGAAGTGAGCACGTCGCTCAAACGTTATTTCCTGTCGGTGAGCTAGATAAACCAGAAGTCCGTGAAATTGCGTTAGAACAAGGCTTAGTTACCCATAATAAGAAAGACTCAACCGGTATTTGTTTTATCGGTGAACGTAAGTTTAAAGACTTCCTTGCTAAATACCTCCCTGCACAGCCTGGTAATATTGAGAGCTGTGAAGGTGAAGTTATTGGTAAACATGACGGTTTGATGTATCACACCCTTGGTCAACGTAAGGGCCTACAAATTGGTGGACTAGCTAATCATGGTGAAGCCCCTTGGTATGTAGTAGATAAAGATCTCGAACGTAATGTATTAATCGTTGGGCAAGGCAGCGACCACCCTCGCCTATTTTCAAATGGCTTATTAGCCAGTCAATTACACTGGACGGATCGTCAAGGGCCTCAACAAATCACCAAGTTAACGGTCAAGACTCGTTACCGACAAACTGATATCCCTTGTACTCTTTACCCTGCTGGCCCTGACCAAGTTCGAGTTATTTTCGACGAACCACAGAGCTCTGTAACGCCGGGGCAATCTGCAGTGTTCTATCAAGGTGAAGTCTGCCTTGGCGGCGCAATCATCGACCAAGTCATTCGAGATTAATTATTATGGCAACTGATAACCTTAATCATCAAGTGATGGCGTTTGCTGCCATCGCACAGTGTGCTCAATTGGCACACGATATAGCACGTACCGGTTTAATCGATAGTGCGAAGTGGGAAGTTTGTGTAAATAGCCTTGTTTGTACCGACCCAGATTCAGCGATGGATATTTATACACCCAAGCATGAGTTAGCCTTAGGCTTTAAAACCTTGATCGTACAATTATCAGATAGTGGTGAAGGCCGAAGTGTTGAAATCACTAAATATATTGCGGGTATGATTTCATTAGAGCGTAAGCTCACTAAATCAGGTAACTCTATGTCGATGATGGGACAACGTTTAGATCAAGTAAAACGTCAATTACATCACTTCACTATCAATGATGACGCGGTAATTGCCAACTTTGCTAGTATTTATAGCGACATCATCAGCCCCCTTGGGGCCAAAATTCAAGTCAGTGGCTCGCCAAATCAGTTGCAACAGCAAGCCGTTCAACAAAAAATACGTACATTGTTACTCGCAGGTGTTAGAGCCGCGGTGTTATGGCGTCAAGTAGGCGGCAAGCGTCGTCACCTGTTTTTTAACCGTAAAGATATGGTTAAAAATGCCAAGCTACAATTAAATCAATTTTAAATACAGTTATTGAGGATACCCCCATGGAACTTTCTGCATTAACCGCAGTTTCTCCAATCGATGGTCGTTACGGTAGTAAGACTAAAGAACTTCGCGCTATTTTTAGTGAGTTTGGTTTAACCAAATACCGCGTTGAAGTTGAAGTACGTTGGTTACAAAAATTAGCAGCAACTCCTGCAATTACTGAAGTTCCTGCGTTTAGTGACGAAGCGAATGCATTCCTTGATGCTATCGTGACAGACTTCAACGAAGAGCACGCAGCGCGCTGTAAAGAAATCGAACGTACCACTAATCACGATGTAAAAGCGGTTGAGTACTTCTTAAAAGAGCAAGTTGCTAATAACGCTGAATTACATGCGGTTAATGAGTTCATCCACTTTGCATGTACTTCAGAAGACATTAATAACTTATCTCATGCATTGATGTTACGAGCGGGTATCAACGATGTAATCTTACCATACGGTCAACAGCTTCTTGACGAAATCAAAGCTCAGGCTATTGAATATAAAGCGGCACCATTATTATCACGTACTCACGGTCAACCAGCTTCTCCATCAACGATGGGTAAAGAGTTTGCCAATGTTTACATGCGTCTTGAACGTCAACTAAAGCAAGTTCAAGCTATTGAACTTTTAGGTAAAATTAATGGCGCCGTGGGTAACTACAACGCTCACTTAAGTGCGTACCCAGAAGTTGATTGGCACACGTTCTCACAAGAATTCGTAACGTCATTAGGTCTAACTTGGAACGCGTTTACAACACAGATCGAACCGCATGATTACATTGCAGAACTATTTGATGCTGTTGCACGTTTTAACACCATCTTACTTGATTTTGATCGTGATATCTGGGGTTACATTTGTTTAGGTCACTTTAAACAAAAGACTATCGCTGGTGAGATTGGCTCATCAACTATGCCACACAAAGTTAACCCGATTGATTTCGAAAACTCTGAAGGTAACTTAGGCTTAGGTAACGCAATCATGTCTCACCTAGCTCAAAAGCTTCCAGTTTCTCGCTGGCAGCGTGATTTAACCGACTCAACAGTATTACGTAATCTAGGTGTAGGTCTAGCGCATTCAGTAATCGGTTACCAGTCAACGCTTAAAGGTCTAAGCAAACTTCAACTTAATGAAGAAGCGTTATTAGCAGATTTAGATGCAAACTGGGAAGTACTAGCTGAGCCTGTACAAACAGTAATGCGTCGTTACGCTATCGAAAAGCCATACGAGAAACTAAAAGAGTTAACGCGTGGCAAGCGTATCAACAGTGAAGACCTTGCAGTATTTATCGATGGTCTAGAGTTACCAGATCACGCTAAAGTGCAATTAAAAGCAATGACACCAGCTAACTACATTGGCCGTGCTGTTGCATTTGTTGATGATATCGCATAATTCGATTCAACAATTATTGTACTAGTTTGAACTAGCGCAATTTCTTGTCTCCAAGGCAATGATAATATTAGATTATCATTGCCTTTTTTATTAAGTGAGCTTATGTATAGCATTAATTTAAACGACCTAACCCCGCAACATTTTTTGGATGAATACTGGCAAAAGAAGCCGCTATTAATTAGGCAAGGTCTTAGTGATTTTGACGACCCTATTTCACCAGATGAATTTGCGGGTTTAGCCATGGAAGAGCAAATAGAGTCCCGTCTGGTTTGGCAAGAGGACGGCGAATGGCAAGCAGAACATGGACCTTTTGAAGATTATAGCCACCTCGGCGATAAAGATTGGTCATTATTAATCCAAGGCGTAGATCATTGGGACGAGCAAGTCGCTGAACTTATCCGTCCATTTCGCTTTTTACCCAACTGGCGCATCGACGATGTGATGGTAAGTTTTGCCACGCCCGGTGGTGGTGTAGGCCCTCACGTTGACAACTACGACGTCTTTATCATCCAAGGTAGTGGTAAGCGTCATTGGCAAGTCGGTAGTAATACTGAATTAAAAGAAGTTGTTGCGCATTCTGCCCTGCTCCATGTTGAACGATTCAGCCCAATTATAGATGCTGAATTATTGCCAGGAGATATCTTATATATCCCACCGGGGTTCCCACACCAAGGGGTTGCCGTTGAGCCCTCAATGAGTTATTCAGTGGGCTTTCGTACCACGGCAAAAGCCAACCTATTTAGTCATTTCGCTGATTACCTGATTGATAATCAACAAGGTAAAGAGATGGTCGTTGATCCAGAGCGTCAAATCACAACAACGCCGGGCTTAATCGCCGATTGTGATGTAAATAAGTTAACTTCAGCCTTACATGAAATGCTCGAAGATAAAGACCAATTAACTGACTTCTTTGGTCAACATTTATCGCAGGCAAAGCATGACTTAGCAATCGACCCAGAACAAGAAACAATTAGCCTTGAAGAGTTTAACGAAATACTGAACCAACAAGATGTTCTCATTAGATTAGGCGGCTTAAGGTGTCTATATTTTGATTCTGATGTAGCCATAGGTAGTATTTACATTAATGGAGAAAAATTTACTCTTCAAAGAGAGCTTCACTCTGCATTAACGTTATTAGCTGATAATACTGAATTATCATATGAACAGCTCGCACCATGGCTACACGAACAATCGTTTTGCCAGTTGCTAGTCGATTTAATAAATGCAGGGTACTGGTATTTTCAGGAGTAACATTGAACAGTACATTACATGCAGTTGCTGCCACATGGCAGCAACACCAACATCAACTCGAATTTTTGCGTGATAAAGTTAATGTCATGGAAATGCGCACACCGCGTAGCACAGAATTTGATGTTAAAGATCCTCAATCACAACATATTTTGATCACCGATGGTGAGCAACCTGTTGCTTGTGGCCGGATTACGACAACGGGTGTCATTAGCCGTATCTGTGTTCTCCCCGGTTACCGAGGGCAAGGCGTTGGTGCCTTAGTGTTAAAGAATCTCGTTAAACTAGCAAGAGGTAATGATTTAGAAACCATTACTCTTTCTGCCAAATTAGAAACCCTTGAATTTTACACTCGTTTTGGTTTTGAACCTCAAGGTCAAGTTTTTATGAAAGCAGGCATTCCTCGTCGTCATGCAAGCTGCCACATCAACCAAGTCCGCTTTTAAAGCAACATTCTCTCCTGCTATCAATATATCTTTACAACGGCACAAAAGTTTTTTGCCGTTTTTTTGTAGCTTGATTTTTTTTCTAGTGGTATCGTTCAGAAAAAATATACCAATTACACTTATTTAACTCGTGAAAATGCGAAAAAAAATACGCGGAATTGGGTTTGGTCTATAAACTGGTTTCAGCCAAAAATAATAATAAAAGCTGCACCGAAGGAGTGTTAAATGGCGTTTTTTGAACTAGCCGATTTCGATAACCACGAACAAGTTACATTTTTTACCGATGAACAAACTGGCCTCAAGTCAATTGTTGCGATTCATGACACAACACTGGGCCCTGCTGTAGGCGGTTGCCGTATGTGGAATTATGCCTCGGATGATGAAGCGATAACCGATGTATTACGCCTTTCTCGTGGCATGACATACAAGAATGCTGTTGCAGGGCTAGCCATGGGTGGTGGTAAATCTGTTATCATTGGTGACGCCCGCCGTGACAAGACACCAGCGTTATTTCGCTCGTTCGGTCGTGCAATTCATTCGCTAGGTGGTCGTTATTATAGTGCTGAAGATGTGGGTATTAATACGCAAGATATAATGTATGCACATGAAGAAACGCCTTATATGGCGGGTCTAGAAGGTAAAAGTGGCGATCCATCTCCTTTCACTGCTCTTGGAACATTCTTAGGCATCAAAGCAGCGGTAAAACACCAATTAGGAAAAGACAGTTTGCAAGGCATTCGCGTAGCGATTCAGGGGCTTGGCCATGTTGGTTACCACCTATGCAAGCACCTTCACCAAGCTGGCGCTACACTTATTGTGACCGATTTAAATCAGCAAGCTCTCGCTAAAGTTGCAGAAGAATTCAATGCGGTTATTGTTGACCTCGATGCTATTTATCACCAAGACGTCGATGTTTATGCTCCTTGTGCATTAGGAGCCACTGTAAACGATCAAACCATAACACAATTAAAAGCAAGTATTATTGCTGGTTGTGCTAATAACCAATTAGCATTACCACGTCACGGTGATGTGTTACGTGACAAGGGAATTTTATATGCCCCTGATTATGTAATAAACGCCGGCGGCATCATCAACGTTTCTTTTGAGAATGATTATTGTGCTAAGAAATCAACGGAGAAGGTTGAACAAATTTACACAACGTTATTAAATATCTTTAAACAAGCTGATTCGCAGAATGTACAAACAGCAACTGTTGCAGACCAATTAGCTCGCTCTATTATTGATGCTAAAAAAGCAACTCGCGAGTAGGATATTTGAAACATCTCACAAAATACCATATAGTTAGATGAATTAGGAATTTGGTTTATCTGCTATATGGATGTTAGTGACGTGAGTTTACCAAACAATTTAATCCCCAACGATCTGTCTTTATTTGACTTAATTGTCACGCCAATGTGGCTATATGATGTCGAAAACTATCGTGTCTGTTGGGCTAATCAAAGTGCGTTATCCCTGTGGAATGCACGAAGTGTCAATGAACTCTGTCAGCGTGATCTCTCTCACGATATAACTAAAGCAACCGATCACCAACTCCAACAGCTAGCCAAAGAAAGTCGTCTAAAACATAGTGCAATGTGGTGGACACTTTACCCGAATAACCAACCTAAACAGGTTTATATTCGTTTTAGTAATATCTCATCAACTCTACATCGTAATTTATTACTCTGTGAGTCTGTCATCTCCAGAGAAGACACTGAACGAGACACCTCCTTTGTGGCAAAAGGGAACACCATCACTTCCTTGTTCGACCAACACGGGCAATTTCTTAGTGGAAACTTAAAATTCACTACCACCTATCAAAGTGAGGAAGTAGACTTAGCTGAATTGCTCGAAATGCCGCTTAACGAGCTTGCCGAGTTAATGCATGATACCAATGTGCTTGAGGTTGAACGTCAAGTCATCGTTAATGGGCGAATATGCTGGTTTAATTTTATTGTCAAATGGATACATTCGGACACACACTACTTAGTGACGCAAGAAGATATTACTAAGCACAAGACACGTGAAAACACTTATAAGCACTTAGCTTTTCATGATCAACTCACTGGTCTCTTAAACCGTAACGGCTTGAAGGACTTCATGGATGAATATTGTAAAGAGCAATTGGCATTTAGATTGTTTTTACTCGATTTAGATGGTTTTAAATTTATTAATAATCACCTTGGCCATGTGGCAGGCGATAAAGCTCTGCAAGTAATTAGCCAGCGACTGCTTGAAGACTTATCGCCAGATTATACAATTTGCCGTTTTGGTGGGGATGAATTTATTGTTATCACTCCAATCACTGAAACGTCACCTTCAGTCGATAAAGTCAGTAGCGAAATAGCTCAACTGGTTGCAACGCCGATAAAATGTCTCGACAGTATTCAAATTACAACCAGTATTGGAGCTGCAACCTTTCCCTATGACGCAGTCAAAGTTGAATCACTCATCATGTACGCCGATACGGCAATGCATAAAGCAAAAGAGCAAGGTTCAACGGGATATGCAAAGTTTATAGAACCCATGAGTATTGAAATTCAGCGAAAAAGTGCTATTCAACAAGGGTTAAGAAATGCCATCAACAATGACCAACTAACCCCTCTTTATCAACCTATTGTTGATATTGAGTCAGGAGAGCTCGTTGGAATGGAGGCATTATTAAGCTGGAACAGTCCAATTCTTGGTACAGTTAACCCTCACGAATTTGTGCCAGAGGCTGAGCGCTCTGGAACGATGAATGAGATTGGTCAGTGGATTTTAAAAAAGGCTTGTCAGCAGTGTGTCCAATGGCAACAACTAACCGGAAAACCACTCAAGCTATCAGTTAATGTATCGGCAACACAGCTAAACGATGAATTTAGCCAAATGCTAGGTCGCACCCTAAAAGAAACGGGGTTAGACGCAAAGTATTTAAGCTTAGAGCTTACTGAATCTATATTCATGCTTAATATTCACCAAATAGTCAAGCGATTACGAGCCATTTGCCAGCATGGTGTAAAGTTATGTATTGATG
This sequence comes from Psychrobium sp. 1_MG-2023, assembly GCF_030689115.1. Lineage (NCBI taxonomy): Bacteria > Pseudomonadati > Pseudomonadota > Gammaproteobacteria > Alteromonadales > Shewanellaceae > Psychrobium > Psychrobium sp. 1_MG-2023. The sequence continues at coordinate 25,264 of NZ_JAUYVJ010000022.1, forward strand.
ATTTTGGCACTGGTTATTCTTCACTTGCCTATATCCATGAGCTGCCAATTAATACGATTAAAATTGATCGCTCGTTCATTACCAATATTGATAAGAGCCAAATTGTCGTTGAAGCCACTATCGCGATGGCAAACAAATTAGGTTTACATGTCATCGTAGAAGGAATAGAAAGTAAACATCACCAACAAGTAATGGCTCAATACCCAGATCTGCTTGCTCAGGGTTTTTTCTATAGTCGACCAGTCACTATTCACGAATTTGTACAACTACCATTATTTACTAATTTGCTAGAAAAAACATCACATAATGACAGCGTTATCTTGTTTAGCCCCAGAAACCCCGGTTAATATTTCATTTTTGTTACATCTTGAAACGAAATCCTCATTGAACAAAAAAATTCACATGATAATCTAGATAATTAACCAGTGTTTCTAATGGAATAGAGTGATGAAAATAAAAGTAAAGCTACTTGCCCTGTCCTTAATAATTTCTTTGTCTCTTGTATTGCTATCGCTTTCTTCATATTTATCGACAAACAAAATCATTTCGCTAAAACATAGCCGTGATTTAGTATCTCAAATTCAAATTGAAGAATTAAAACTGCGTAAATACGAAAAAGACTTTCTAGCCAGAAAAGACTTAAAATATACCAAAGACTTTGACGCAAGCATGAACAGGCTAAATCAATTGCTAGCCTCACTGGAGCATGTTTTATTGGAAAATGATATCGACTCTAGAGCCGAGCTATCCAAGTTTAAAAAAATTATAGGTAGTTATGCTGTTGAGTTTGGTCAAATGTCCCAAATCATGCAAAAGATAGGTTTAGATAAAGACAGTGGTATTGTTGGCAAACTTAGAGCCGCTGCTCATCAAGCGGAGTCATACACTAAACATAATAAATCCAGTGAGCTCTCATATTACTTGCTACAGCTGCGCCGTCACGAGAAAGACTTTTTTCTTCGCCTCGATTTAAAATATGTTACAAACTTTGAACAAGTGTCAGACAACATCAGTTCAATTTTATTAACCACACCTAATCCTGAGCTGCAACAAGCAGTCACAAACTACCAACAAAGTTTTAAAGCTATTGTCGTTGCTCTTCAAGAGTTCGGACTCACACACGAACAAGGCATCTATGGTCAGCTTCGTCAATCGATTCATCAATCAGAAATCATCCTCGAGCAAGTCAGCGATGAGATCGTGACGATTATTGATAGTTACGAAACAAAAATTAAAACAACCACTGTTATCTCCACCGTTGCGATTATTATTTTTACGCTCGGCGCACTATTTTTCGTTAGTCGCGATATTAGTTTTCGTTTATCACGCATTAACCGACGCATGAAAAATATCGCCACTGGTGAAGGAGATTTAACGGTAAAACTGGACGAACGAGGTCAAGACGAATTAAGTGACATCTCGCGTTCGTTTAATGCGTTTGTTGAAAAACTACGCTTATCCTTTACTAAAGTCACTGAGGTGACAAATCAACTACAAACAGCAGCATTAGAAAGTAATCAGCTATCAAAATGCACTGAACAAAACAGTCAATCACAGCTAGATGCCATACATATCGTCGCCAGCTCAGTAGAGGAAATGGCCAGCTCAATTAGTGCTGTCAATGATGATGTTGAGCAAGTGTCTGCAAACGCGAAAAGCACACAAGATATTGCCCATACCGGGAAATATCAAACAGACTCTACAGGTGCAATCATTCACGACCTATCATCAGACATTGAACGAGCAACGGATGTTATTAAGCAACTGGAAGTTGATAGTCAAAAAATCAGTTCCATGATTGACGTTATTCGAGCGATCACGGACCAGACTAACTTGCTAGCACTTAATGCGGCCATTGAAGCAGCGCGCGCAGGAGAAGCGGGTCGTGGCTTTGCGGTTGTCGCCGATGAAGTTAGAAACTTATCGGTAAGAACGCAAGAATCAACATTAGAAATACAAGAAGTTGTTGAGAAAATTGTTTCCGGCGTTAATGACTCCGTTTTGGTCATGGAACAAAGCAGTTCGAACATGCACAAAACTACAGATGCTATCGAGCAATCGTCACGCTCATTAACCGAAATAAATAATAGTATCGACTCAATTAGTGATAAGAATGACCACATAGCAGTCGCAGCACAACAACAAAAAGAAGCAGCAATAACGATTTCACAAAGCACCAACGACATTGGCGCTTTAGCTTCAAATACAACTATAGCCGCTAAACAGGCATCAGAGATAAGTGATGAACTCGAGGTGTTATCGGAGCAGTTGGCTACTTTAGTCAATGCTTATAAAGTCTAAACCCTCTTTTCAACAGTCACCGCTGTATCGCATACATACAGCGGTGACTTCTTTAATATTAACTACTTAGTTACTATGCTACCCTATCGAAAGTATATAATTCGAGATAATATTCATGAAAAAATTTGTACCAATCCTGCTAGTGAGCTTACTTGCCGGTTGCAAAACAACGGCCCCCTTAAATGGCTACGCTATTGATAAAGAGCATAACCGTATCTTATTTGGTAAAGGTGTTGGCTTTCTAAATCAAAAGGTTGTCAGTAAGCCGCTCGTAAACGCTGACTTTGCAAGCTTTGAGTCAATAAATCACCTTGGATACGCTAAAGATAAAAACTTTGTGTATTATCATGGAAAGACTGTTGCTTTCGCCGATCCCACAACTTTTGAACACCTTGATGGCAAATACTATGCTGATAAAAACCATGTCTACCTTAACGCTAGGGTTGTGAAAGGCGCTTCACCTCAAGATATAAAACTGCTTGAGGTTAGTGATTGGTCATGGGATAACAATTATGCGCTAAGCCAAGGAAAAGTCATCATTAATCATGGGGCTAAAAACTTCACACCTTGTGCTATAGACAGTTTTAGAGTGCTTGGTGATGAACAGTTTTCAAAAGATAAACACTGTGTGTTTTATAACGGAATAAAAATCGAAGGGGCTGATGCTAAGTCATTTAGAACCAAAAGTCGCTCTTATGCTTATGATAAAAATAACGCTTACTATAAGAGTGAAAAGATTACTGGTATCAACCATAAGCAATTAAAAGTCCTAAGATTAGATTATGCTCGGGATAAGCAACACGTATTTTATCAAGGAAAGCTCATTAACAATGCAAATGTTAAGGATTTTAGAGTTATACCTTTGAACTCAGATTTTGCTAAAGATAACGTTCATGCTTATTTTAAAGGGCAAGTGATTAAAGGCGCAAAACCCAAAGAGTTAAAAGTCACATTCCTGTCAGACTTCTCTCAAAACAAAACACAGTGTTTCTTAAAAACTGAGCCCGCAGACTGTCAAACAAAAAAAACCTTAGCAACCAATCAAACGGAGCAAAATAGTTCGCCTAACACCTCTATTTTAGACGGAATAGATTTAAGCCGAGTTAATTCTCCGACCCAACGAACAGCAGCTATCGGCAAAGCGGTCGACAACATATTTAAGATAAATTCACAGCAATTATCTCACTATAACGATAAGCTTGAGGAAATATTTACTAAACGTAAAGAAGAACTTGAAGGACAATATCTAACTCCAAAAAAAGCAAGCAACATTGACCTCAGACAATTACCTTCTTCATATAATTTCTACTTGATGAGTGCAGCGACGCCTCGTAAAGTCATACACTATGAGTTTAAAGGTATTGAAGGTGAAACAGCTAAATTCGCGCTCCATAGTTCGCGTGTTTTAGGTGCTATGTTTGAGCACCGCACACTTAATGGCAAGGTGCTAAAGCGATCTGAACAAGTATTAACTACGGCTATTAATTACCACTTTTCCCCATTCGAATGTATGACTGACTTAGGCGGTTGTTCACACACAAAACAATCGGAGAAATCAACCACCTCCGTTGTTAGAACGGCTGAATTTAACATTGAATACCAAGACGGGTTATGGCTAAAAACGTCTGCTAACTATCCTGATAAGCAAGATGTATATTTATTTGATAACTATGGTTTTGTTGTTGTGCATGCCATAAAGATTAAAGGGAAACTGTCAAAATTATGGCTGCGTTTTAACGATAATCAAGAAAGTAAAAAAGACAGCTAACAAAGTGACCGAGGCTCTTGATGTATCACCACATCAAGCTGCCCTTCAATGCGTTGTTTTAGTAATGCTTCTATTTCATCGGCCACCTGATGAGCATCAACTAATGATAGGCTATCGTCTAGGGCCAAATTAAATTGAATAAATTTAGTTTGGCCTGACTTTCTTGTTCGCATAGCCATCACAGCATGTACCGCTTGATGCGACTCAATTAAAGTCGTAATCTCTTGTCGCTCTGTCTCTGCCAGCTCTTTATCCATCAGATGCTCGCTGCTCTCTACCGCGATTTGCCAAGCATTAAAAAGTAGAAACAATGCAATTAATATCGAAAAGCTCGCATCTGCACTTTGCCAGCCCATACCAGCAAGAACCATAGCAATGATGACACTGGCATTGAGCAATAAATCCCCTTGATAGTGAAGTGAATCGGCTTTAATCGCAACAGAGCCAGTCTTGCTAATGACAAGTCGTTGGATATAAAGTAAAACAAAGGTCAACGCTATCGCCAACACACTGACATAGATCGTTAAATTATTTCCACTTACGGAGAGTTCTACAGGGCGAACTAAACGCTCAACTCCATGAAACGCCAGAAGTAATGCACTGCCTGAAATAAAGGCTGCTTGAGCAAGCCCTGCTAAAGACTCGGCTTTACCATGACCAAATCGATGGTCGTCATCAGCAGGGAGTAAAGCGTAACGCAAGACAAAGAAATTAATGGAAGTGGCCGTTAAATCAAGGAGAGAGTCAGTTAATGAACCAAGCATCGCCGCAGAGCCAGAAAAGAGCCAAGCCCACGTTTTACTCAATACAATGACAGTAACGATAACCAACGCTGCGCGGCTGGCAAACTTAACCCAGAACTTATAATCTTTTTGTGTCATTAAGTTATGTTTACCTTTTACTAGCTATTCGATACACCCAAGGCTAAACTTTTCATCACCAGAATGTAACATCAGTGTCGACAGCTCGACATCATCAGAGGTTTCCCCCTGTTGAGCTAATGCTAACTCAATTAATTGATAGAATGTATTTCGCTCAATCAACGCATCTAAGCCGCGCCACAAGTTAATATAAGGGCGCTGTTCCCCTCCCCTTAATTCGAGTGAATATGGCCTAGCCAAAGGGATATCATCACCAATATTTGAATGCAATGTAATGACTTGTTGCTTGTGCTGATTAACCGAGAGACTAAAATCGACGATCAAAAATGGCGCGTCATCCACCTTAATCTTAACTTTTTCAGCTGGTGTGACTAAGAAAAAGTCCTGACCTTGTTTAATTAGCACTTTGCTAAATAGCTTAATCAACTTATCACGCTTAATCGCACTGCCTTGATGAATCCACTGTCCATTAGCTTTAATCACCAAGTCCATCTCACCACAATGTTCAGGGTGCCATTGCTCAAGAGGGTAAGCTTCACCTGATAGTTGATTTACCGCTTGTTCTAGATTAGAGATATCTATCATGGTCTGCCTACCTAGTTATATTATGGCAAAACCTGAGCAATCACTTGCACTGGATGCAATGGCTTAAACCCTGCCTGTCTATTAACTTGCGAACGACACGAGTAGCCCGTCGCTAGGACTTGCGCAGGTATATGCTTATCAACTTTAGGTTGCCAGCTCATTTCATATAGTTTAGCCGAGTTATCTAAGTTTTGTTTTTCATGTCCATATGTACCCGCCATACCACAACAACCAACCTCTTGAGTCTCTAGCTTTAAACCAAGTTCAGAGAAGATTCTTTTCCAATCATTATGTGTTGAAGCAACAGCAGTTTTTTCACTACAGTGTGCAAATAATTGATAATCTTGTGTCGACTGAGTTGCTTTCACATCAAGGTTCGCTAATTGTGGCACCAACCACTCTTGGAACAATTGAACATTAAACTCACCACGTTTATCACCTAGCACTTGCTGATATTCATCGCGATAACAAAGCACTAATGATGGATCAACGCCCACTAGTGGAATATCAAGTGCGGCTAGTTGATTAAAGAAATCACTCGCATCTTGCGCCATTTTGGCAAACTTAGTTAAGAAGCCTTTAACATGGGCTGGCTTACCGTTTGGTTTAAACGGTAATAACACTGGCTCAAAGCCTAATTTTTTAATCGATAATAATAAACTTTCAACCACCGCCGCATCGTAGAAGCTGGTAAAGGGATCTTGAACAACCAAAACATACTGCTCACGCTGTTCGGTCGATAGATTCCGTAAATAGTCCAAATCAAAACGTAACACACCACTTAATTTCGGCAGCGTTTCAACGCGTTCTTTAAGTGTGGGAGCAGAAAGCTCAGGGTTATCAACCATACCTACGGTCGCTTTTATAAGCGCTTTACTTACCGGGTTATTAATGATTAAGTTTGCCAACTTAGGTGCTTTAGCCATCAATTGCGACGACAACTCAACATTAGCCACCACATGGTCACTGACTGGGCGTAAATAACGTTGATGATATAGATTAATAAAACGGCTTCTAAAGCCCGGTACATCAACCTTGATTGGACATTGACTGGCACACGCTTTACACGCTAAACAACCTTTCATGGCATCCATCACTTCATGAGAAAAGTCATACTCCCCTTGTGATTTTTTCCATGAATTTTTAACACGTTCGAGTAAGCTTGCCGAGCAATCGTTTTGTTCAAGTGCTACAGGGTCAACGCCTTGGTTACTCAATAGGCGTAACCACTCTCGAACCATAGTCGCTCGACCTTTAGGTGAGTGGCGGCGATCGCGAGTCACTTTACTCGATGGACACATTGGTGAGTCGACATCAAAGTTAAAACATTGGCCGTTACCATTACAACTCATTGCAGGCATAAAACTCGTGCGAACATCGATTGGGATTTGACGGTCAAAAGCACCGCGCTTTGTATCAGCAACTCGAACTAACGTTGCGTCACTATCGATTGGTGTACATATTTTACCAGGGTTTAGGCGGTTATCAGGATCAAACAAGCCTTTAATCACACGTAGTTGTTTAAAGAGTTCTGGGCCAAAGAACTCCGGGCCGTATTCACTTCGGTAACCTTTACCATGTTCCCCCCACATTAAACCGCCATACTTTGCAGTCAATGCCACGACTTGATCGGAGATTTGAGTAAGCTTTAGCTCTTGCTTCTCATCACACATATCCATCGCAGGTCTCACATGCAACACACCCGCATCGACATGACCAAACATGCCATAGTGCAGATTATGGGAATCTAATAATGCTCTGAATTCGACGATAAAGTCCGCTAATTTTTCCGGAGGCACTGCAGTATCTTCAGCAAACGCTAACGGCTTAGTAAATCCTTTAGTCGCCCCCAATAAACCCACCGCTTTTTTACGCATGGTGTAAATACGATTGATTTGGCCGAGTTCACTACAGATTTGATAACCTAAAATCCCGCCATTGCCTTGCTCGATATCCTGTTCCAGGCGTTGAGTCAGCGCTTCTATACGTTGTTGCTGTTCGTTAGCATCATTACTTGCATATTCAACCATATTTAACCCGTCCGTGATTTGATCTTCTCGCTCAGGGATTAAATCACTCACGGTAGTCCAGACAATATCTTGCTTGGCCAAACCTAATACTTTGCTATCTACTGTCTCAACCGAAGTCGCATTTGCTTTAACTAAATGTGGTGCATCACGTAACGCCGAGTCAAAACTGTCGTAGATGATATTAATTAGGGTCCGTAATTTAGGAATGGGCGTTAGGTTTAATTTTGCTTCAGTAATAAAAGCTAATGACCCCTCAGAGCCCGTTAAAATACGGCTAAGGTTAAACTCACTCAGAGAGTCATCAAATACATGCTCTAAGTCATAACCTGTTAAAAAGCGATTAAGGCGTGGAAACTTTTTAACAATCAATTCACGATTATCTCGACAGATACCAGCAACAGCACTAACAATATCTTTTGTGCGTCCCTGTTCATCAGCACCAATGTGGTTATGGCTCTCAGTTTTAGTATCTAAAAGCTCACCTGTAACTAATACCGAGGTTAACTCAAGAACGTGATCGGAAGTTTTACCGTAGACTAATGAACCCTGACCCGAGGCGTCTGTATTAATCATCCCGCCTAATGTCGCACGATTAGAGGTTGAACAATCAGGTGAGAAGAAATAGCCATAAGGCTTTAGGAACTGGTTGAGTTGATCTTTAATCACCCCAGTTTGCACACGAACCCAGCCTTCCTGTTCATTAATTTCAAGAATATTGTTCATGTGGCGTGATAGATCGACAATCACGCCATTATTCAGTGACTGACCATTAGTGCCAGTGCCACCACCACGAGCACTAAAAGTGATCGATTTAAATTCATCTTGATTAGCAATCTTTGTTAAGACTAATAAATCAGCAGTTGATTTAGGGAAAACCACCCCTTGTGGTAAGTTTTGATAAATTGAGTTATCCGTGGACACAGCAAGTCGCGCACCGTAATCCTGCTCGACATCTCCGGCGAAAGATGATTGCTCAACTTGAGTAAGAAATTTAAGGTAAGTTTCTGGAATTAACTGGTCATAACTAAGCTTGGGTAACATACTAATAACTTTTCAAAACATCGTGAAATCAAGGCTAGTGAATATAACACGATGTTAACAAGCTTGCAGTAGCCAAACGTGGTATTAGTCTAATTCAACACGGGCCGATTACTCCAAGTGTAAAGGTTGATCAAGCCGTATACTTAAGCGTCGTAACACTCGTTTTATATCGGTAATACTGGTCGTGTAAGAAAAGCGAATGAACTGATTCGACTGATTCGTACCAAAATCAATCCCAGGTGTCACCACAATGCCATCGTCTTCCAATAGCTGCCAACAAAACGTATAGCTGTCATCAGTAAAACGTGAAGCATTGACATACAAATAAAATGCACCTTGTGGCTGTGCTTCAATTTTAAAACCTAATTCCTCAAGGCCTGCAACTAACAGATCCCGGCGAGCTTTAAACTCCCAGCGTCTACGTTCTAACTCAAGTAATGTTTGGGGATGAAATGCCGCCAATGCGGCATGCTGGGCAATGGTCGATGGCGAAATAAAGAGGTTTTGAGCCAATCGTTCAAGGGATGATACTGCCCCTTTAGGAGCAACAACCCAGCCTAAACGCCAACCCGTCATCCCGAAGTATTTTGAAAAGCTATTAATTACAAAGGCATCATCATCAACTTCTAGCACACTATGGGCATCCTCCTCATACGTTAGACCATGATAGAGTTCATCAACAACAAGATAACCTTGCTTTGCTCGAACACTTGCACTTAACGAGCTGAGTTGTTCTTTCGTTAACATAGTCCCTGTGGGATTTGCAGGTGAGGCGATTAATACGCCAGCAGTGTCTTTGTCCCAGGCCAGATCAATATGTTTAGCTGTTAATTGAAAGTTATCTTCTTTAGAGACGGCAATATTTTTCGCTTTTGCTTCAATCACTCGCAAAAATTGTTTATTACAAGGATAGCCAGGGTCGGCGAGTAAGAAGTTATCGTTTGCGTCAGTCAATAAGGAAAATACCATTAACAGCCCTGCTGACGCACCACTGGTTATCACGATACGTTCTGGCGCGATGGTGAGCTGATAGCGCTGCAGGTAAAAATGAGCAATTGCTTGTTGTAGCGCAGGAATACCAGTCGATGGGGTATATTTAGTTTCACCGGCAACAATGGCATCAATACCCGCCTTGGCAACTAACGGCGGCGTCGAAAAATCAGGCTCCCCCGCCCCCATAGAAATAATATCTCGCCCTTGCTCCTTTAACTCATTAGCTCTAGACAATAAGTCCATCACTTTGAAGGACTCAATCTGTTGTGCCCGTTCACTCCAGTTACTCATTCTACTGGCCTACATTTCAATAAATATTAGTTATGCTCAATATTTACTATAAATTGCCAGATTAACCCATTGGTTTTTAGTCGCTATTGACTCATAATATGGCTATGTTTTGATAAAGAGAAATAATTATGCGTTTAATATTAGCTTTACTATTGCCTTGGCTACAGTTTTTCACTATCGGTCGCCCAATGGCAGGTGTGGTGTGTTTGATTTTACAAATTACTTTGATCGGTTGGATTCCGGCAGCAATTTGGTCGGTTTATGCATTAAGTCAATACAAAACAGACCAAAAGATATCTCAAGCGATGAATGATAAGTAACGAAAATTCGTTAACTACATTTTGAACTCGTCGAACCGGTACATTGAAAATGTGTACCGGTTTTTTAAACTTTGATAAACAAGCCTTTCTACGCTTGGCATGCTTTTGTGCCAAGATAGCGATAGTGAAAAACCTTCAAGCCTTTATTACTATCGATTTCAGCAAAAACTTCTGGATTCCTAACTTGAGCAATTAGTTGACAATCAGGTGCATATTCCCCCATTTGCTGTTCAATGAAGTCCTTGCCTAACTCTGGTGAATTTAAGCAAACCAGTATATCCGCTTGCTCAGAAGCTAACTCTGGGATTTTCCGTAATAAACGCTGATAATCTTTAGCGGCAACAAAACTCCCCACTTGATTACTCGGCGGGTCGATAACAATCGTTTGATAAGGGCCGTAACGTTTCAATTTCCCCCATGATTTAAAAATATCGTGGCGGAAAAACTTCACCTTATCCAGAGCGATTTCATTATTCTTATGGTTGATTTTACCAAGTTTTAATGCGCCGTGGCTCATGTCGATATTAATGACAGACTCTGCACCACCAGCCATCGCAGCTAGAGAAAATGAACAGCTATAACTGAACAAGTTTAAAACATTTCGTCCTGAAGCATGCTCTCTTACCCACTGACGACCATTAGCCATATCCAAAAACAAACCGTTGTTTTGTCCATCAAGTAATTTCACTTGATAAGTTAACCCTTGCTCTTGAACTAAATGAGGTTGGGGTAATTCGCCCCGTACCAATTCAACGGGCGCACCGTGAATATAACGTCGCTGAATCAATAGCGGACCAACAAAGTCAGGGTAAGCATGACCAATTGTAGCAAGTAACTCTTGCTCAAACTCACTACTATGTTCAGAAAAAAGAGTAATGAATATTGCAGGGGAAAACCAATCAATGGTGACCTGCTCAAAATTTGGGTAACACTTTCCGCGACCATGGAATAGACGTTTACTGTCAGAACCTAACTCGGTTTGTTGTAAAATAGATAACAATAGTTGCATTAATTAAACGCCGAAAGAAAAAAGGGCGTTGATTATAGCGAACATCAACGCCCTTCTCTATCTATCAGCAAAAATTCTCTTGGTGAACTCGACAATAATTATTAGCGTTCAGGAGGTTGCTCTAGTCGATTGTTATTCATGCCAACAGGAGGAACAACATTACTAGGGTCAATACCAGGTTCCAGTTTTTCAATATCTCCTGCTAATAACAATGCTAACCAACGTGAAGAGCTGTTAGACTCAAGAGCTATCTTGACAATCATTGTTAGTGGTACTGACAGCAACATACCGACAGTGCCTAATAACCAGCCCCAAAATATCAGTGATAAGAAAATAACCAGAGTAGACAAACCTAACCCTTTGCCTAAGAACCTGGGTTCGACCGCATTACCCATGATTAGATTAACTGTGACATACAAGCCAACAACACCGCCCGCCCACGCAGGCCCAAGCTGAACTAAAGCGAGTAAAACAGCAGGAAGCGCAGCAATGATCGAACCGATATTAGGAATATAGTTAAGCAAAAATGCTAACACACCCCATAGCACCCAATAATCCAGACCAATAAGCCAGAGGGCTAAACTTATCACTACGCCCGTAGCAATACTAACCATTGTTTTGATGGCGATATACTGGTTTACTGAACTTAGAAATTGATCAATTTGTGCCATTCGCATGTCAGGATCATCAAGCGCAAAGTGTAATTTACGAGAAAAAGTGTCCGCTTCAGCTAGAATAAAAATAACGGTTAACAAAATTAAGAAGAAGTTAGCCATAACCCCACCAAAACCGCCGACAATCGTAGTTGCAACCCCCATGGCTGCACCTGGATCAAAATATTCAATCACTTGATTAACAGAGATCGGCAAGTTGTATTGTGCTAACTGCTGCGCAATACCACTAAATTGTGCTCCCAGCTGTTGCTGATAAAGTGGTAATTGGCTGCTGAAATCATTAACAGCCTTACCGACTAGATTAGTTAACCACATACCTGCTAGGACAACAATTACAATGATTGATGTTATAGCAACGCCTTTAGGTACATTGCGTTTAACCAACGCAGATAAAATTGGATTACAAATAATTGCAATAAATACGGATAAACAAAAAGGCACTAATACAACACTGGCTGCCTTTATTCCTGCCAGTACAATTACAATTGCAGCTAACAATACCATCGTTTTGAAGGTAGAACTCATGGGGGCACTTTTCACAATAAAACCACACTAGTAAGAAATTATCTGTAATTTAACCAGTTATGGTTGCAATAACAACAACAAACAGCGTTAATAGAATCAATAACACACAAAAGGAAGCCCCATGAGTAGTGAATTAGCTATTATTCGAATAAAAAATTTACGTTTACGCACATTCATTGGCATTAACGATGATGAAATAGCCAACCGCCAAGATGTCATTATCAATGTTGTCATCCATTATCCTGCTGACAAAGCGCAACAAAGTGACAATATGGACGATGCTCTCAATTACCGCACTATTACAAAGAAAATAATTGCTCTTGTTGAAAACAACCGTTTTGGCTTACTTGAAAAGATGACTCATGACGTACTCGCGATTGCCAGTGAACACGATTGGGTAACCTATGCTGAGGTCGAAATAGATAAACCTCATGCACTTAGGTTCGCAGACTCTGTCTCTTTGCAACTAAGCTATAAGGCTTAGCATCTAAGGAACCAACACGATGGGCACACCGACACGGTGTGCCAATTTATTCGCAACACTGCCAAGTAGAATATCGACAAAGCGAGAGCGGCCTCGACGCCCCACAAAAAGCATTGTGGCATGCTCTTGTTTTATTTGTTCATGAAGTACATCCACAGGCTCCCCCCAAATCAGATCAGTACTAACCGATACTTTACCAGCTTGGTACTTATCTACCAAAGGCTGCAAAACATCCTCAAAAATACGTTTCTCTTCTGTTTTGGCATCAATAGGTGGAGGAACAACGCCTTCAGCAACGATCGGCTGTAATGAGGACCAGTCAAGGACATACAATATTTTTACTTGAGCGCCTGTGTCACCAGCAAGACGTACCGCCTTTTCAACTGCTCGCTCACTCCATTGACTGCCATCAACGCCAACTATATATTTTCCGGAACTCATCTTGCACCTCTCAATTTTGCCCCTGATTACACCGCCTTCGAGGACCATCAATTAATAATATAACTAAAGTGTAGTCGATTCTTAGTTGAGTTAGCAGGGAGTAAGTAGTGAATCACTCCAACTTTGTTCTATATCAAAATCCGTTCTAAATATTGCCAGCATTAGACATCGTCAGCCATGACTTGATTTCGTCCGTGATCTTTTGCGCGATACAAGGCTATATCGGCTCGGTTAAATAACGTTAAGAACTCCGTATCAGTTGTTGTTCGTTGCGCGACACCAAAGCTTGAAGTGACTTGAATCTTTCTATCATCAAAGTTTATGGTTTTCCTTTCAATTTCTTCTCTGATACGTTCTGCAACTTCGATGGCTTGTTGCCGTTCCGTTTGCGGTAATACAATCAGAAACTCCTCTCCACCGATCCGAGCGATACTATCTTGGCTCCTAACTATTTCTGATGCCAATTTAGCGAGTTCGACAAGCACATCATCCCCTGCTGTATGGCCAAAGCTGTCATTCACTTTTTTAAAGTAATCAATGTCAAACACAATAATAGCTAGCGATGTTTGTTCAATGATTGACTGTTTAAAAGCGATATTAGCGTAATTAAAGATATAACGACGATTTGCTAACCTAGTTAAAGGGTCTGAGTTGGCTAATCTGTTAAGTGTTTTGCTGGTTAACACTTGACGGTAAAAGAAGTACCCCAAGAGCACGATTGCAATCAATGCTGAAATAATTAATAAAAACTGTAGTTGGTTCTTTGTCTTAATATTATCAAGTTCAACTTGGTTTAAATGTTCTTGTTGCTTTAAGAATTTCGCTTTCAATTCAGCTTGCTCAGTATCAAACATGACCTTATATTTTGAACGAGCCTCTTCTCGATTTTCATTATTATACCTTGCAGCTAATTTTCTAGCCTTGCTCTGATTTTGGTAAGCCTGTTCATAATTATTGGTAAGCACAAACAAGTCGGCGTTGGTATCGTAATAAGCCACCATAGAGCTCAAAATATCATCGACTTTAAAGGTTTTGTAATACTTTAGAGAATTGGCTAATGCCTCTTTCGCTAGTATTGGCTTGTCAAAATGTATATACAATTGAGCCTCTGTTAAATGGTGAGTCCCTTTTGTAAATACATCATCAACTTCAATAAGTAGCGGCCGTGCTAGTTCAAAATGCGAGAAAGCCTTATCTAATTGTTTTAACTCTTTGTATGTAATTGACAAGTTAAAATAGGCCAAGTATGTTTGCGCTTTAGAATTAAAAGTTTTTGAGATTGCTAATACCCGTTCAAAGGCAATGATTGCTTGCTGGTACTTCTTTTGTTCCAGATACACTAAACCAAGCAGATCTTGTACCCGCATCTCATCAAATGTCATTTTATGGTCACTAAATGTTTTTATCGCCTCTTTATAAAGCTCCACAGCTCTGTCTCTATCTTTTAAATAAGCATGGGCACGTGCCATCTGATATTTTAGATAAGCCATTTCTATCTCATCACCTACTTCTTGAATAAGATAAAACGCTTTTTGGTAAAAAGTTAATGCCTCAATATCGTCATGATTTGATAAATGAATATTTGCTAACGCGGTATAAGCATAGGCGAGATAGTTACTTTCATTAAGCGTTTTTGCAATAGTGATTGCTTGCTCTATCTTGAGCATTGCCGCGGCAACCTCGGCTTTACCTTCAAGTAAACTAGCATGTGTCAGTAAGACATCAACGCCGAGTTGACTATCAAAGCTAGGTAGCAATAAGTAGAGACGATTAATTAGCGCTAAAGACTCTTCGCTTTTACCAATATACAAAAGATAGCTTGCCTTACGCGAACTTATTTCTGCCTGCTGCATTTGGCTTAATGCTTGAGTATTGTCTTGCTCAAACTGTTTTATATAAGTGAGAGCGGACTCAGGGTTTAAATCATTCAATTTATCCGCTTTTGATAAAACCTTTTGGAACCAGGTAGGATATTTTTCGCTAGCATGCACAGCAGAGAAACAAACACAGCTGCAGAGAAGCAAAAGTACAATATATCGCTTAATCATGACGTGACTTCTCAACATTAAAACGTCCCAAGTAATTAAAACTTAATTATAAAACAAGTTGTAGCTGCTAAGAATAGTTTATTATCTATTTATAATAGTGTTTTTTTTCGTTGTGAATTAGGAAGTAGTCTTCAGGTATAATATTGTCAGTATGAGTGTTTTGAAAATTTCGGTGTTTTAGTTAAGTAATCACTAAGCACTTTTACTGCTCTAGGATATCCCCTTTCTCACTCTATAAAAAATTGTAAAACTCTAGGGGGATTACTAGTATCTCGTCCATTACAATAGCTACTTTCCGGTAATACGAACGGCTAAAGGAGCACAACAAGTTGTTGATATGGGGCGTTCGCAAACGATACCATCGCAGTCGGCATTTCAAGCTGTCCTAATGGTAGGATCAATTAAACATTCTCGAATAAAATCTGGCGAGAGTAATGTAATTATCTAGCAAACTCTTCAGTGATAGAACTGTCCAAAGCGCCAAAACTTGGCTTAGCTTGATAAAAAATCAGTAGTCAACATAGTCTACTGATTTTTCATGATCACCTTCCGTCGACAACCATTTACTTAGCTGTTGATCATTCGACCGAAGGCAATCTTTTCCGTGAAAACGCTTATCACCTAATAAGGAAAACTTTTTCACCGGTCACTTCTTCGCCACCAGCAAGATTATAGCTATATGTGACTTTAATACTGTTTTCTGATGAAGATGTGTGATCATTTAAACGAATAGAATGAATATACTCTAGATAGCTCTTCGCATAGTTTTCAGCCGTACCTGAGTAAACATGAAAATACTGATTCTGTTCACTACGATCAACAAATATATTTTCGGCACTCGAAGACGCTAAAGTAATCGCTTTCTCTAAACCATAAGGTGAACCGTCATGCACAGGGGTATAGGATTCTGACTGAGCGCTCTTAACACCATTACGAGTCGACTCGGTTATCGTCATTGTTAAATTATAAAGCGAATCAATTGATTTCGGAAATACAAATCTGATAGGGTTTTCACCATGAGAAAAGCCCATCTCACCAGCAGTATTTGTAGCGTGCGTTAGTTGGCCGTTGGTTGAGTAATTAAAATTATCGACAAAGACATCATCAATAGAAAACACTGCCTGCGATGGCGCTTTTAAAGAAAAATCATCTTGAGCAAGATCCTTTCGAACATTAAAGATAGCGTCATTGATGTAACCGAGCGATAATTTATATTCTTCACCAGCAATCATTGGGGCACTTGGTGTTACTGTAAGGAAGGTATCATTGAGCCCTAAGTTGCTCGTTGCTTCAACTTCGACTTCATTAAAACTTACTCTCGTCGTTCCATTTGGAGTACTATCATCGGCAACAGCGTTTCCTGGAATAATAGAAAGTTTATCGACCTGCGAAAGTAACACTGAATCAGATAAAAGCTCAATTGGCGATGAATAAAATAATTTAAAACTATCAGTCAAATAGTTTAATCGTTCTGTTTTAGCGACGACTGAAAGCGTTGAAATATTAAAATTTATTTCTGGTTTTATGACTATGTCAACCACACCATCTTTTTCATAAACATCATACGAGTTATGATAGTTTGAGTACACTCTATAAAAGCCATCATCCTGAAGGTCTAGGCTTGTTCGCAAACTTTTATAGTTGATTCCATTGGCAATAAAAGCTGGTAAGGTAATAGAAAAGTAATTACTCGATTTTGCAACTGCTACATATTGCTGTGTGTCTGTATCAAAGACAAAATTTTCCCTTGCACTATTTGTACTGTCAGTAGTATTTACAAAAAAATCGAGGTCATTAAGAGATTCTAAGTCATCATTAAGTACACTTACTCTTATCTCAAGCTCACGCAAGCCAGCTTTTTCATTCGTGTAAATAGTCTGTTCTTTGTCTAAGTTTACACTGTCAAAGCGTACTTTATTACGCCCCGGGTAATACGGGTCCATTGGGTTAGCCAATGCATGATCTGCAATCCCATCTTTATCCAAGTCAAGATTGAACTCTAGTACTAAACCAAACCCTTTTGCAGCGAGAATGGTATATAAGCCAGTATCGGGGTTGACAGTCGCTTCTTGTTTGTATGAATTTAACTCTGCAAATAAGCTATGGGCGTCAGCGTTAACTGAGATATCAGCACTTACCGTTGCATTGGTTAACAACTCCCCTGACTGTTCATCTGCAACCTTAAATGTAAACTCTTCAGCTTCGTATAACTCAATTTGACCTAATGCTTGCTGAAAACTCTGATTAGCCCCTGCATTTAATGTGCGGCCGTAGTATGCCCGTTCCAGGTAATTACTTTCACCTGTAATAACGACAACAAACTCTGTGTAAGGTGGCAATTGGGGGACCGTGAAATGACCATCTGTCGTCGTGACTTCCGGATACCATGTCGACCCAGCCTTAACCTTAATTGTTGCAGCCATACCGTCTGCACTTCCAGCGGTGACAATTTGGCCATACAGCGACACTAAACCTTGCTCTGCTTTTTGTTGGTTTTGCAAGATTTCGTTTTGTGCTCGTAGCTCTTCAACTAGAGCATCATTACTATTGTCTTCAACTTCAAGACAAGCCGTTAATGCTAAACACGTGGTAACTGCAACAGCAACTTTGGTAAACTTAAACATCGATAAATTCCTTTTATATTATTATCGTTAATCAAAATCCAGCGCGATAATAGTATAAAAAGAGTAAAGGGTCTAATTTATTTCTCTTTTTAATTAGTAAGTTAAAAAATATAATCGCCCTTTCTCACATTGTAAGTGTATTAAATCGAGCGATTAAAGTCGGGGCTAATGCTAAGGAAACACTAATTAACTAAACATTTTCGTTTCAATGCCCATTTGTTGTTGAACTATTTCAAGCTCAAGAATCCGGTCTGCATAAGCTGACAGTTTTGGCCATTGATTCACATCTATATCAAAGTCTGCGTGGAACAAGTTTATTAAATTGGCTGCAACAGCTAGATCTGCAATGCTAAATAGCTCATCAATCACCCAGCTAGTAGTCAGCTGAGATTCAATATAGTTGAGTGCTTGCGGAATAACTTTTTCAATCAATTCTTTTACTCGCTCAGGGTCGGTTTGGTGCTCAAAGAATTTAGGACCAATAACACGCTGATAATAAAGAGCGGCGGTTGCTTCCATCATTTTAGTGTCAGCATACTCTTCTATCCATAATGCTTTAGCGAGTTGGTTTGCATTGTCGGGATAGAGTTTATGGTCTGTAGTTGTCTTTTCTAAGTACGCGATGATAACGGATGAATCACAAAATGAAAAACCATCATCGGTTCGATACCCAGGTACCTTGCCAAACGGGCTAGCTTGACGAAACTCTTCATCCTCACTACCGGGCATCGTGACTTTTAATTCATAATTCACCTGTTTAAAGGCGTGAGCCAACATCACTTTTCGAACATATGGTGATGCTGGAACACCGTAAATAATCGCCATAGTAATCTCCTTGATAAAGTAATAACAATAGATCGTCCGTTGTTAATACAATCCAAGCTAAACCAGCCTTCAACTTTTGTCTAGTCTTAAATTGCTGTAAAAACACCCAATCAGATTTAACCTAACATTGAACAACTATACAAACTTATCTAACAAGTCATTATTTTATCTATAAAAGAGATGCCCGAACTTTGTTAAAAGCTTTATTCCAATATCGTTTAACACTAGACAATAGGTTATATGCTGGTTAGGATCGGTGGGCTATTCCAATATCGCTAAAAGTCTATTAATCAAAAGTGGGATTAGCGCTATTGGAATAAAAATAATTTGGAGTAAGAGATTACATGAATAACAAAATTAAACACGTTAAGCATGCCTTAGCTGTGGCGGTTGGTTTGTTGAGCTTTTCTGCATCAGCAACTAACATTTTAACTGCTGAAGAAGTTGCAACGATTCAACAAGTGAGCAGCGCTCAAGTTAGCCCAGATGGCGAAAGTGTTGCATTTGTTCGCTCTGTGCCGCGTAAATTATACCTTGATAAAGATGGGTTAAACTGGGGCGAATTACATTTAGTCGATGATAAAGGTGTTGAGCGCCCTTACATTACAGGTGAAGTAAACGTTCGAAAAGTGCAGTGGTCAGCTGACAGCTCACTTATTTATTTCCTAGCAAAAATGAAAGGCGATAAATTCACTTCGCTTTATCAAATCCCTTTTAATGGCGGCCAAGCGAGTAAAGTTATCTCTCTTAAAGGTACTAGCATCTCAAGCTACGCATTAAGTGAAGATAACAAGAAAATTGCTATTTTAGCGAAGCCAGCTAAAGATAAATCTATCAAAGAATTAAAGAAACTTGGTTTTAAAGCTGAAGTTTATGAAGAAGATTTAACTAATCAACAATTATACGTTGTTGATTTAAAAGCAGCTGACAAGCCACTAACACCAGAAGCTTGGAACATTGACACATACGTTTCTGACGTTCAATGGTCACCTAAAGGCAACAGCTTATTAGTTAAAACACAACCAACAGCGCTCATTGATGACAAATACATGAAGTCACAATGGCATATTGTTGATGCATCTAGCCAAGAGAAATTAACATCGTTTGTTACTGAAGGTAAATTAGGTGCAGCTGAGTTTTCTCACGATGGTCGTTACGTAGCTATTCACGGTGCTGAAGACAAGCACGACCCTGCCACAGGTCGTCTATTTTTAGGTGATACAAAGACCGGCGAAGTGACTGATTGGTTACCGAACCACTTAGGTCATGTTGCTGATTTTGAATGGGCCAATGACGAAAACAAATTGTACTTAGTGACTAACGTTAACGCTCAGTCAATTGTTGCAACGATCAAGCCTGGTAAAAAGAAATTCAAAGAAGTCGTACGTGCGGGTAAATTCATCGCAAGTAACTTAAGTATTTCTGATTCAGATAAAACTATTGCAATTAAAGCACATACTTCACAGCATCCAACTGAAGTTTATATGCTTCGCGGTCGTAGCCACAAACAAACACGTTTAACTGACTCTAACGAATGGTTAAATGATGAAGTACTGGCTAAGCAAGAAGAAATTACGCTTAAAGCACGTGATGGCGTCGAGATCGGTGGTGTATTAGTTTACCCAATCGATTACAAAAAAGGTCAACGCTACCCACTGATTATGTCAGTGCATGGTGGTCCTGAAAGCCATGACAAAGACGGTTGGGTAACAAACTACTCTCGTCCGGGTCAAATGGCTGCGACACAAGGTTACGCTGTATTCTATCCAAACTACCGTGGTAGTACCGGTAAAGGCGTAGACTACTCTAAGCTTGGTCAAAACGATTACGCTGGTAAAGAATTCGACGATCTAGTTGATTTTAAAGAGCACCTTGTTGACATGGGCTTAGTTGATACTAAGCGTGTTGGTATTACTGGTGGTTCTTACGGTGGTTATGCATCGGCTTGGGCTGCAACTAAACTTACTAAGCACTTTGCAACAAGTGTAATGTTTGTTGGTGTAACTAACCAATTATCAAAATTCGGTACTACGGATATTTCAAACGAAATGCATCTAGTACACGCTCGTTCTTACCCTTGGGATAAATGGCAATGGTACCTAGAACGCAGCCCTATCTACTGGGCTGGTCAGTCAGAGACACCGCTATTAATTATGCACGGTAAAGACGACCCACGTGTTCACCCTGCACAATCAATGGAGCTATACCGCTACATGAAAGTGCAAGGTAAAGATGTACGTCTAGTTTACTACCCAGGCGAAGGCCATGGTAACAAGCGTGTAGCAGCAAAATACGATTACACTATCCGTATGATGCGCTGGATGGATCATTACCTGAAAAATGGTGGTAAAGAAATGCCAACATTTGAAATTGACCATAAAGGTAATTTAGAAGCAGCTAAAAAAGACAAGTAATTCTTTTTTACGTCGACAAGCCCTTATCACCTTGGTGATAAGGGCTTTTTTATACGCTAATATCTCAATCTTTGTCAGTCCGGCAGGCTTTTAGCCAGGATTTCACTTTACTGCTAACACTCCCCCAAACCAAACAACGAGATCCTGAATAAAACACTTTCAGGATGACGATAAAGAAATGCCTCCTCCTCATTAACACACTTTATGGACACGATGAGATGATAGGTGTGATGCTCCCCTCTGCAACCTCGATCACGCTATTTATCAGTAGACTATCGCCTAAAGACAAGCCTACATATAACCCTGCCCACTATTTTTTTGTCGGTTATTTATTCATGTGCCTGTTATTTTCAGCGGCTATCACTTTGTGTCAGTGGGGGTTGCATCATGCTGCACTGTTATTTGCGATGATGGTCAATAATAACCAATATTTTACCGGGGCTTTACTGATGGGCGCAGGGTTATAGCAATGGTCATCGCTATTTGTCACTGGCGTGATGAGCATAACAGCCATCATCATTCTAACCTTCTGGGTTATATTAGAAAAAACGCTGCCATGGGCAGCGTTTAGTAAGGTGACAGGCGCTATTTTATTCGCGTTCGGGCTAGCTTATCTTATTTAGCCCCTTACATCTCTCCAACAATTTGTTTCAGCGCTAGAACATGGCCACGAAAGGCGCTGCGGCCTAATGTTGATAGCTGTAACCATGTATACACTCGACCATTTTGTTGACGCTTTTCGACAATGACATAACCTACTTCCTCCAGTTGCTTTATCTGCTTAGATAAGACGGAGTCACTCACTTCAAGGTGATCTTTAACCGCTTTAAATTCCATCGCAGAAGTTGCTTCTAGCAGCGCACAAACTTTTAAACGGTTTGGTGCATGGATTAATGGATCAAATCCTTCGCTCATTCGCCCTCTCCTTGCTTCTCAACCCAACGGCCTGTTGGATGATAATACATTATATACAATAAAAACACGGCATTAATCAGTGCGGCAACGTAGCTTGGCCACTCAATGCCTTGTTTAAATAAAAGCTGTGAGCCGATCATCATGATAATCACAAACACCGCTTGCAACGCGCCAAAAATTCGGTCCGCTGTCGTTTTTGGACAAAGTTGCATGGCCACGCCATGTTTTCGTAAAGACTTGACCCATAAAAATAAAGTCACCACTAAACCGATTGCTGAGCTAAACATCAGTAATCGCCAGCCATCGCTTGCCATGCCTAATGAAATCGCCAATGTTTCTAATCCGATTAAAAATGCCGCCACTAGCGCAAGGCCAATCGGAGGACGACAAGTCTTGATTAAATTGCTATTTGTTTTTTCTAATGCGGCGAGTGCTGACTTTGCTTCCGCTGCTGAAATTGATTTATCTGGTATGGTCATTTTTTTCGCTTCCTTAGTTTCCATGTTGGAAACTAATGTAATACAGACTTTCCAACATGGCAAGTTACTATTTTCCATAACGGAAAGTCTAGACCAGTAGCGAGTTATTACTACAATTTTAAAAAAAGCGATTACACTAAACTAGTAAGCTTTTTATTTAGCGGTGAAAGTTTTTATCGCTTAATCGGTCTATATGATAGAACCTAACAAAAGGAATACCTCAATGAGCTCACAATTAAAGACAAAAATTGGTGGTGCGACCCTTGCTATGGCTGCAGCGACCCTAATGGGCTGCCAAGCCACTACAGAAACAACTGCAAATAACGCCGCCTCGAAAGCAGCTAGTAGTACAGTCGAACTCGTACATTGCTACGGTGTAAACACCTGTAAAGGGCATAACGACTGTAAAACGGCAAGTAATGGTTGCAAAGGTATGGCAAGCTGTAAAGGTCACGGTTTCGTCGCTATGCCAAGTCAAGCCTGTATGGACGTCGGTGGCAACATTAAAGATAACTGGATAGGAAAAACAACCAAAGTCGATTTAGTACATTGTTACGGCGTTAATATCTGTAAAGGCCATAATGATTGCAAAACAGCAACCAACGCATGTAAAGGCATGGCATCATGTCAAGGGCTAGGTTTTGTCGCAACAACCGCCGCTTCATGTAAGGATATTGGTGGTAATACTGACGCCTAGTACATTCACCACCCACATTAATGGAGTTATTAGCATAATATAAGTACTCTCGTTTTCTTATATTATGCTTATTATCGGTAACGACTATGACGCATCATGATCACTTTTTAGGTTTTGGTTTGGGCCTTCGAACACAACACTTCGAAGATGTATTATCGAGCAAGCCCAAGGTTGACTGGTTCGAAATAATCTCCGAAAATTTTATGGTTGACGGTGGTAAGCCTCGCTATTATTTAGACGCTATCGCGGAACAATACCCTATTGTGATGCATGGTGTATCAATGTCAGTAGGCAGCGTAACCCCGCTTGATCAGCAATATCTAACCAACTTAAAAAAGTTGATTAGCCATGTAAAGCCCCGTTGGATTTCCGATCATTTGTGCTTTAGCCAAGCGGGCAATGTCAATAGTCATGATCTGTTACCTATGCCTTATACCGAAGAGGCTATCGACCATATTGCAGCGCGTATACGGCAAGTTCAAGACACTCTTGGCCAACAGATGCTACTCGAAAATGTTTCCAGCTATTTAACCTATCAAAGCTCTGAATTGTCAGAATGGGATTTTTACAACGAAGTGTGCCAACGCGCCGATTGCTACATGCTGCTTGATATCAACAATATCTACGTTAGCGCACGTAATCATCAATTTAACGCTTTAGATTACCTAAATGCCATCGATAAAACTCGTGTTCGACAAATCCACCTCGCTGGCCATCAGGACTACGGCGACTATGTGATTGACACGCATGACCACCCTATCTGTGACCCAGTTTGGTCACTTTATGAAAGCGCTGTTCAACGCTTAGGGAAGGTCAGCACGATGATAGAGCGTGACGATAATATCCCTTCTCTCAATGAGTTAGTTAATGAACTTGATATGGCTAGAAAAATTGCGGCGAAACACATCCCTAGCTTAGCGCTCTCTGATAAGGAAATCATCAATGCCTGACTTAGCATTAATCCAGCAACAATTTTTAGATTACTTACAAGGAAAGAGTAATTCATTTTCTGACAACGTCATAAACCAGCCACCTGTGACAATAGATACCCGCCTTGGTATTTATAAAAATGCTTATAAAATGCGCCTTCGTGAAACAATTGATAACGATCATCCGCAACTTGGTAAATATTTAGGCGATGAACTGTATGATGCGCTTGTGGATGGTTATGTAGCCACTTACCCGTCCAAGGTTAGATCGCTGCGTCACTTTTGTCACAACATCCCTCAATATTTAGCCACACAGCGACCATTTTCATCACACCCAATATTAACTGATTTAGCAAAGTTCGAACGAACCCTTTTAGATGCATTTGACGCCGCAGATAAGCCGGTAGCCAAAATGGACGCTTTGTCGAACATTGAAATTGATCGGTGGCCTGATATAAAACTCACTTTTCATCCCAGTTGTAGATTGTTCACTCAGCTCACCAATGCTGTTGAGTCATGGCAAGCATTAAAAACTGATACAGCTCCCCCTCCAGCACAAGATTACCCGCTTGGAGTTTTCTGGTTAGTGTGGCGTAACGAGCAACGTTTGACAGAGTTCGCCAATATTGACCCTATCAGCCAAGTGTTATGGCAAAGTTTTAACGATGGCAATGACTTTAGCCATGCTTGTGAATTATTAACCGACTATTGTCATGAAGAGCAGGTTCCTGTTGAAGCACTTAAACGTCTGCAATTTTGGATTAACAATGACATGGTTAGTCACATTAGTACTGATTAATCTGTACTCTATTGATAACCCTTCCCTATTGGTAAGCTGACTCAAGATAAATGCTGTTGTTATGGCAACATTACCTTAATCACACAATCTCCCTGCGAGTTCAATGGTCAGTAACATTACCCCCCAAAAGTTAAAAAAAGCACAGCTTAAAGCCATGAGTGAACTGGGAAAAAGCTACCGAGGTCATTACTTCTCTGTCGGGCAAAACATCATCCGCAAGCCAGAACCTGCTGTAAATAGTACTCCCTGGGATTTTAAAAAGGCATTTTGTACATGGTAAGCTTCTTGTTCCGAATGTTTTAAACGTGAACAATCACCAAACATTTCATCATCGGTACGTTTTTCATTTTGCAGCGCGTGCATAAATTCATGCACTAAAAAGGAGGCTGAAATTTCTTCCTCTATCGGAACCAAACTGCTGAGTAATAAAATCCTTTTTGCCTGAGTATCATAGGCTCCCATCAAATTTCGACAGTTTTCAGGATCTGTAGGACAAATCTCAGAGCTCATGAAGTGGTTGGATACAATGTAGATAGGCAGGTGTGTTGGACTGTGGCTATCGTAAATCGATTCGATACCAGACAATTTCTGAGCCTGTTGCCACAACCAATCTATAGTCTCTTGTTGATCAAGTGTTTGTCCATATTCATAGATTGGTCGGTTAAAGGCTGAACTTGTTTGATGATGAAACAAGCTGAGTACAATAAAGACAACAACACAGCCTTTAAGGTAAGTGGATTTTCGCCCTAGGTTAAACATCGGGATAATTGACCAGCAAAGTCACATCCCTTAGACAAATTATCGTTATTAAATACGCCAAACGCTCTACGACCAACAACCTTGCAAGGGTGCAAAGTACTGTTTAACTTTCTCAAACGTTTAAGTTGTTTCGCCCCCATTCACTGCTCCAAAATCAACCTTTATACTAAAGTATAGTCCATCTGTTCAAATATGCGATGATCTCATTGAAAAGCTGGCTTTGAAGTGAGAACCTCCATATATAATAAAAAAGCCCCGCTAGCGTTAACTAACGGGGCCTAATATTTCTTTATGAAATAAGCCTTAACTTATTTCCAACTTCTCATTTTATGACCTTTAAGTGCATAGAATAAGATGAATAAGTAACTTGGGATCATCACTGCGTAAGCACCTTGAGCGCCCAAACCAGCAACATTACCTAAACCGATAAGCAATGGGCCTAATGCACCACCAGCAATACCCATGATTAATAAACCAGAAGCAGTACCAGTTAAACGACCTAGACCAGCAAGCGCTAGTGGCCAAATTGCAGGCCATACCATCGCATTAGCAAAACCAAGTAGAGCAATACACAGTAATGGGTCTGGTAATTGTGGACCACCAAATGGTACTAAGACTAAGTTAGCGATGACAAATGAATCATTTGAACCCAATATAACAGCCGCCACTGTAACAAGTCCGGCAATACCAGACATTACTAAAGCATTTTGTTGTGACATGTATTTAGGGATCAAAGCAATACCAATGGCATAACCAATTAACATACACGCCATTGTGTATGAGGTCATGACAGAATAATCCGCAATTCCAATCGCTAAAGCGTATGAACCGATTGTATCGGCTGCAATAACTTCTACCGCTACATAAAGCGCGATACCGATTACACCTAATACTAAGTGTGGATGTGATAATGCTTCTTTAATTTCACCTTTACCACTGCTCTCACCTTCATCAAATACTAGGTCAGGTAGTGGTGAAAATTTAGCAAATAAAGCAAATACAAAAATCAAACCAGCAATCGCAATGTAAGGTAAAATTAAGCTATTTGCCATCGCATCTTTTTGCGCTTGCGATAATTGCTCTCCGTCAGCAACCACACCGCTTACTACAACAGCAGCAAAAGCGATTGGTACAATAACACCAGCAAACTTGTTTAATAAGCCCATGATACAAACACGTACCGCAGCAGATTTCTCTGAGCCCATCTTAACCACATACGGGTTTACCGCTGTTTGTAAAACCGTTTGACCAACACCAATGAGCAATTGTGCAAATAAGAAAATTTCAATCATCTGCATTTTAGCAGCTGGGATGTATAGCAAAGCGGAGGCAGCCATAATAGTACAACCAATTGCCATACCATTTTTATAGCCGACACGCTTAATCAACATCGCAGAAGGAATACCAGCGATAGTTACCGCGATATAAAACGATGAAATAATAAAAGAGGCTTGCAGTGGTGTTAATTCAAGCATCTGTTGTAAAAAGGGAGTAATGGCACCGTTAAGCCAAGTGATACACCCTAAAATAAAGAACATCGAGCCGGCTAATACCATAGGTAGCCATATACTATGTTGTGGTTTTTGTTCGATTTCCGCTGTCGCTTCCATAAAATTCTTCTTGTGTTAGTTGTAGTTATTGTAACTATCTTAGTACTTAAAAACCGCTATTGAGCACTATATAGTCAGGCGCAATCAAACAAAAATGACAGCGCTATCATTTAACTTTACTTCAAATTAACAATTAATGCTAGGTTGAGCGAGTAACCAGATTAAAAGATAAGCTAAAAATGTTATCAAGTTAGCTTTACAAAACAGTCTATATATTTGATATTAAACTTATACCTGTCGCCGTCACGCATGCCTTTTACACTCTTAACCAAATTCATTACTTCACCGTTTCACATCTATTTCACACCTCGTCGATTAAATTAAACCATACATTGGATAATCACGAGTAAACACTATGCCCAGTTACATTGAGTTAAAAAACGCCAGCCAGTCCTTTCAAACCAACGATACCCAGGTCACTTTATTTAACAACCTCAATTTAACCGTTCACCAAGGTGAGTCATATGCTATCACTGGACCTTCTGGAGCAGGAAAATCGAGCTTGTTAACGCTGATATCAGGATTAGAGCAACCGTCAACGGGACATGGTGTTTATGTAAATGCGG
The DNA here is from genome assembly GCF_030689115.1 of Psychrobium sp. 1_MG-2023. NCBI lineage: Bacteria > Pseudomonadati > Pseudomonadota > Gammaproteobacteria > Alteromonadales > Shewanellaceae > Psychrobium > Psychrobium sp. 1_MG-2023. The sequence goes on from NZ_JAUYVJ010000022.1 coordinate 53,272, forward strand.
GTCAAAGCAAAGCATTAAGTGAATTAAGAAGTGATATTGGTTTTATATTCCAACAATTTCATTTATTACCCGAGTTAACCGCATTAAACAATGTTGCGTTGCCGCTAAAACTTCGGGGCGATAAAGATGCGATAAAAAAAGCAACCGCTTGGCTAAGCAAGGTTGGACTAAATGATCGCATTAACCATAAACCAAGTGAGTTAAGTGGTGGTGAGCAACAACGCGTGGCCATAGCACGGGCCCTCGTTTTTCAGCCCAAGTTTATTTTTGCCGATGAACCTACTGGCAATTTAGACCAAAAGTGCGCCATCGAAATCGCCGATATTTTATTTACTTGTTGTCAAGAGAACAATGCCGCGCTAGTGGTCGTCACCCATAGTGACGCGTTAGCTAATCGGGCAACACATCAGTTTTCATTGATCGATGGCCAGTTCAACCAACAATCGAATCAAACGTTAGAGGTGGCTTCATGTTAATGAACAATGTAAAGCTTGCTTGGCATTTTTACCAACAAGAGTACCGTTTTTCCCACCAGCGATTATTGCGCTGGACTCAGGGCGCTTTAATGCTGTTTATTATCACGCTAAGCCAATCAAGCGCTAACATCCAAACCTATTTAAACGATAATTTACAAGGGCTACTCGGGGCTGATGCCGTGCTCAGTCAACAGCAAGCACTTACCGCAGAGCAGCATAATGACATAGCAAATCTATCTAGCAAAGTCGTTACCACCCAACAAGTAAAAACAACCCTGACCCATAATGGCCAATGGCAACTGGTCAAACTTAAAGCGGTTGGCCAGCAATACCCACTGCAAGGCGAATTGCTAACCTCCGCGAGTTTACAAGATAAGGGACAAGTCACCGCTTCAGGTCCACAGCAAGGCCATATTTGGCTCGATGCCAGATTGTTTGCCAGCTTATCAGTTGAGATGGGCGAGACCCTTCAAGTAGCCAATCAACAACTAATTGTTTCTCGGATTCTACAACATGAGCCGGATAGATTAATGGAAGGTCATACCGTTGACATGCGCGCCATGATTAATCAGCTTGATATGAAGCGCCTAAACTTTTCATCGGATTTGATTCACTTTCGTTACCTTATCGCTGCAAGTTCAGCGCAAATAGAGCAGCTTACAACATGGCAGCAACAGACATTACCTGCTGCAGAAATATTTCATAAACAGGGAAACCACCCTCTGTCACTGTTCTGGAAAAGAACAGAAAACTTCATGGGATTAGCCTCGATTATCTTATTTTTTATGGCTGCAATAGCCATTGAACAGCTCACTCAAGTTCACATGAAAAAAGATCAATACTTCTCAGCCATCTGCATGAGTCTTGGAGCTTCAAATACTACAGGAATTCAAGTGTCGCTGTTTAAATGGTTAATCAGCCTATTGTTATTAGTTCCAGTCGTATTGATATTATCAGCCCTATTCCACTGGCTAATCATTGATTGGTTAAGTGGAACATTTTCCGCGTTGCAATGGCAAATCAATTACCCATTAATAGCTAAGTCATTGACTGCATTGCTTGCTGTATTCGCTATCTTTCATGCCCCTGTGTGGCTGTCATTGAAAAATAACTCCGTTGCTAAGTTATTTAGCGGCGTTAACAAAGGTTTTAGCCACTGGTTTAGCAAACTAAGCAGTATCGCGGTTCTGACCGGGGTCACACTGACCTATTCTGATAATGGCTTATTAACCTTAATGATGGTGACAGCTACAGTGATCACCATTGCTCTAATGATTGTCATCAGTTGGAGTTCGTTAACCCTAGGGGAAAAATTAACCCAAAACATCTCAGGTTTAGTGCCCTTTTCGTTGTTCATGATGAAGCAACGCTTAATCAACAAAAGTACTCAGATATTAGGCGTTGGCCTATGCGCTTTTCTATTACTGTTTACCCTGATGCTATTAAAAGATCTTGGCCAAACAATGTCGTCTTACCAACGCCAGCACGACGGCAATGTCATGGTGTCTCAAGCGACACAGCCTCAAATGGAGTTTATTGAGCACTGGGCTAGTGATAAAGATATTGCCATACGTCAAACTAAGCCGTATATGCACGCAAAATTGATCGCAATCAACAACCAATCTTTAGCTGAGTTTACTGACAAACCTAGCGACAGTCTTGCCACCTTCAGTCGTTCTATTCGCTTACATTGGACTGATGCTATCCCGTTAAATAATCAAGTAGTTGATGGCACGTGGTGGGAGACTAACACTCCGAAGTGGCAACAAATATCAATAGAACAAGAAGTGATGACAGATTTGGGCTTGGTGCTCGGAGATTGGTTAACATTTTTTATTGGTCAACAACCAAGTTTCAGATAGTCGCTAGTCACGCGTTCAAACCGGGTGCAGGGTCTATTACCTTTTGGGTTCAGATGCCGCCTAGCGCGTTAAAGCACGTGCAGTCGCCACACTACAACATGGCGAGCATTGAACTCGATGACAAGCAATGGCCAACGCTCGCCACATTGTGGCAAAAATTCCCAACATTACGCATGATTTCACTAAAGGAAATGACAGAGCGATTTGACAGTATCCTAGCCATGATCACCAAAGTCATTAGCGGCTTCTCAGTGATGATTGTGATACTCGCAGCCATCGTCATTTTAGCTTCTATCAATGCGTTAGAGCCTAAGGAAAAGAAAAAGAATAGTATCATCATGAGTTTTGGTTTTACCCGCTCAACATGCCTTAAGTTAAATATCATTGAATGGCTAGTTACCGCGAGTATAACAGCGATGGGCGCTATATTAGGGACCTATATCGCGGGCTTATTAATCTACCAATCACAGTTTTCTTTAACCTATAAACCTGATCTTGTTTGGTTGATACTCACCCTATCACTCATTTTATCCTTGGTGACTAGCTTAGGTATTTATGCCAGTAGAAACAGCCTGCGCAGCTCAATTAAACAATTAATGGCTGAGACATAACCATTTCACATCTGTTTCACAACGACGTTGTCATCATGTGTGTAATTACTAGGAGGAAAGCAATGAAATACATTAAACAAACATTAACTAAACTGATGAGCTTATTGGTATTAATCACACTGTCGAGTCAGGTCGCAGCCTCTGTGACCGACAAGAAAGTGCTGATGGTTCTCAGTGGCTATGGTCAACAACAGGGAGAAGAAAAGCCCGGTTATGAATTTGACGAGTTTTCCAAAGCCTATACCGTTTTTAACACCAATGGCATTCGTGTCGATATTGCTAGTCCACAAGGCGGTAAAGTAGAAGCCGACAAGTTCGACGCAAAAAAGCCATTCAACGCAAAAGTGTTGGCCAATAAAGCGATAATGACCAAGTTAAATAATACCTTATCAATTAGAAACTTAGAGGCTAAAGCTTACGACGCCATCTTTATTGTTGGCGGTAAAGGAGCAATGTTTGACCTACCAAAGGACACAGCACTTCAATCATTAATTGCTGATATTTATCAACAACAAGGCACAGTTGCAGCCGTCTGTCACGGCCCAGCAGCATTAGTCGATGTTACGTTAAATGATGGTAGCTATTTAGTCGCAAATAAGGCGGTGAATGGTTTTACTAATCAGGAAGAAAACCTTTTTGGCAAAAAATGGATTAGCCAGTTTGATTTTATGTTGCAAGATAAATTAATCGAACGCGGCGCTAAGTTTCAATCAAGTGAGATTATGTTGAGTCATGTCGCTGTTGACGAGCGATTAATTACCGGACAAAACCCGGCTTCCACTGTCGGTGTTGCGACTGCATTAGTCAAAGCGTTAGGGCTAACACCTATTGCGAACGAACTGGATAAAGACGACCACACCTTAGCTATTATCGCTCAGTTTCTAGCCGGTGATAAATCAGCAATAACAACACTGGCAAATCACACTGAGCAATACCACCTACCACTGGTGGGTACCTATGGCTTTTATTACTTGAAAATAGCCGAAACCGATATTCAGTTGGAAAACGCATTGGCGTTAATGACGGTCGCACAAAAAGCTATCAACAATCCGGTGTTAGATTTAAAAATAGCGAAAACACAACATCACCTAGGTCACAAGCTGGCAGCTAAAGCGACATTGAATGAACTATTAGCCTCAAAACCTGATTACAAACCCGCATTAGACATGTTAAAGACAATATCCTTATAATGCGTTTAACATCCAGCGGAAACAGCCACTGTTTCCGCTTTTTCATCGTAATTGAGATAGAGCCAAATATAGAACTTTGGAAAATGATATGACCACTCAAGCAACCTCACTTAACATACTACTCGTTGAAGACCAACAAAGTATCGCGCAAAATATTTCAGATTACATGGAGCAAAAAGGACATCGCTTTGATTTTGCTAGCCAAGGTGAGCAAGGGCTTGAACTCGCGCTTGAGCATCATTTTGACTTAGTCATTTTAGATCTCAACCTACCTCAAATGGACGGTCTTGAAGTCTGCCATCACATCAGAAAATCATCGAGTCGCCATATTCCAATCTTAATGCTGACCGCCAGAGATAGCATTGAAGATAAAGTCTCAGGGTTTACCGCCGGAGCCGATGACTACTTAACCAAGCCATTTTCGTTACAAGAATTGGAAGTGCGCTGTTTAGCCCTATCACGACGCCACTTATTACAAACCTCTGACACCTTAGAGTTGGGACCATTAAGTATCGACAGGCAAAGAAAACAGGTCACTAGAGAGGGGAAATTACTCGAGTTACATGCGATGGGCGTGCGCATAATCACCGTATTAGCGGAGGCTTACCCGCAAGTGGTTAGTCGCTCAATGCTAACGCAGAAACTTTGGGGAGACCAACCCACGGAGTCAGATGCGATGCGCTCTCACATTTATCAATTACGCAATGTATTAGATAAACCGTTTACTTACCCGATATTAAAAACCGTACACGGTGTTGGTTTTACCTTAGACATTAAATAAATTGGACACAGAGATGAAAAACAACACACTAAAATTTCATAGTTTAAGTCGACGTATAGTTAGTCAGTTCTGTATTTTCACCCTGATATTATCGGCCTTTTATGGCTTCTTTTGTTTTATTTTTTTATACACGTTAGAAGACGCTTTTATCGAGCGAGAAATCACCCAAGAAGCGGCTTATTTATGTTCGGAATATCAGGCAACTAACCAATGGCCTAATGTACGTAACGCAAATATGGCGTTGTACTTTTCTAAAACAAACCTGCCTGCTGATTTAAAAAGCACTTTTATTGAAGAACCGAACAGAAGAGAGTTTTACGGTGACGAAGGACGCCACTATCACCTTTATTTATTTCCTGAGCACCCAGACGTTCATCTAGTGGCTGAGGTCAGTCAAAAATTATTAGTTCGCCCGGTTCGAGAAGGAATTGTCCAATTCTTTCTCGCCAGCGGCATCGTATTGACAATAATCGCGTTTTTTATTGCTTATACCCTGGGTCGAAAAACAGCACGGCCTTTAAAAGCACTCGCGGACTTGGTTGACGGCGTTGCACCTAAAAATATACCCAATACGTTTGCACATCAATTTCCCAATAATGAAATTGGCATTTTAGCTCGGACATTAGAAGACTCGATGCAGCAAATCAGTAAAACCCTTGAACGAGAAAAGTGCTTCACCCGAGACGCTAGTCATGAGTTAAGAACGCCCGTGGCCATCGTCAAAAATGCGGTAGAACTATATCAAGAAAAAAACCGAGGGAATGACAAAAACAACGACATTATCGCGCGCATTTCACAGGCGGCCATGCAAATGGAGCAAACCGTCAGCACCCTGCTCATTTTAGCCAGAGAAGAACAAGTATCGACAAATAAAGTGCAGATAAAACTATTACCCCTTGTTGAGCAGTCAATCATTGACCACAGCTATTTACTACAAGGGAAGCAAGTTGACGTACAAGTCTCTGAACGCTGTCACAGCGAGGTCTTAGCCCAAGCTGGAATGTTAAAAGTGCTGCTTGATAATTTAATCAGCAATGCGTTTCAATACACGGATAGCGGCGAAGTCAGCGTTGATGTTATTGACGAGAAATTAATTATTAAGAATACAGGGGCAGGAATCGAGCACGATATTTCAGCAACTATTACCGAGCCTGCGGTGAAAGGCAGCCAAAGCACAGGCTATGGTTTTGGCTTATCGATTGTCAAACGCTTATGCGAACACCAAGGCTGGGAGTTAAGTGTGTTAAACGACAAAGATACAACGATTGTTGTTTCATTTACTCCCCTCGCCTGACTTCAAAGCCCAAGCTTAACCGCACAATGTAAACAAACATGCCGAATAAACGAATGAGCAGCGATATTATATCGCGCTGCCATTCACTGATACTTGAACTTGTATCAGTGAATGATAAGTGATGAGTTGCAGAGGTTAAGCTAAAACAATGAGTACGCTATTAAAATTACAAGCCAGCACAAACATTAGCCAACTAAACGACGAGTTTTTTAAACATCCCTTCGAGTGGACCAGCGTTAAATCGTTTGAGCCACCACACACTAAACACCATACAACAACCAATAAAGACTAATGCTCCGACTAGTGAAATAGCGATCGATGGTTGCTCTAATATTCCCAATAACTCGAAGAGCCCTAAGCCGATAATAATATGTCCAACATAAATAGAGAGTGCTAAGCGCCCCGTTTTGGCTAGCCATTGCATAATGCGGCTATGTTTAGCGGATTGAGCTAACTGTAAACAACACACAAGAATAATGACGGCACTACAAGTCGCTGAAATGACATATTGTGGCATCGGCGGGATCATTGCACTGCTCAACACCAACAATAACTCTTCGCGCTCCGCTAGCGTCAACAAACCGCCAGGTTCGCTAACTAGCCCTCGCATTACAAGCAAACCAAACTCCAACACCGTAAACGTAGCTAAAGCAATCACCAACATTTTTTTCCTCAGCTGTTTATCCCACAAATTGAGACGTCCAAGAAACAGACCAAAAAGTAAAAATGAAAACCAAGGAAAAATTGGATGAAAGCCATTAAAAAACAACTGTTTAATAAAGCCGTCCACTGACCAAAAGTTAATGTAAGTTAAGCTAGGCCAATGCCAGCCTGCATCATAGTCAAACAGGCCAAGAAGCACTGGAAACAGCAAAAGGCACGAGACGCCACAAATGAGCAGTTGCTTGTTAGTTAAGGAAATGAATAACGCTGCGAGGATAAAGTAAGCACCATAAAGGTGTAAGATATCTGCGGGCCAGATAAGACTAAAACACAAGCCAAGCATTATTAATAGACCGCCCCGTTTGATTAAATGAAGACGCTTTTGTTTAATTAAATCGCTCTTACCTTCTCTCCGCGCGCGATTGGTAGAGATGGCGATGCCAATACCAGCCAATAACACAAATAACGCTGCGGCCCGGCCTTCGAAAATCCCCGTCAACCCCAATAAAAACGCACTGCCTGATTCTACCTCCATTGCAAGTTTATAGTTGACTATCACCATCATAATAATAGCCAACGCTCTGGCTAAATCTAATCCGATATATCTGTTTTCCATTGACGATTCCAATTACCAATTACTGTGATAACTAGATTACCTTCTTCATCACCATGCTTGTGTAAGCCATTGTAAGCTCGCCTATGACTCTGATGATAACGGCCTTTAAAAATGCTGATATTGATTAGTGTAAATAATACGTAGGAACGCAGCGACAACTAATCAGAGGTTGTTAGTGATTGTAGGCGTTAAATGCCACCATAAAACATGCGCCGCCTAACGGGCTATGCTTTATGGTGAGCTGTGTGTGATGCTTGTCTAAAATACATTTGACGATGGCTAACCCTAACCCAAAACCATCAGTGCTTCTGCTAGCGTCGAGCCTAACAAAAGGCTGAGTGATGTAATCATGTAGCTCGTCTTTTATACCAGGTCCATCGTCCTCAACAGCTAATAACAACTGCCGATTAACTTGGCTTACTGTCACTTTAATTTGACTATGTGCAAATTTAAACGCATTCATCATCAGGTTATCAACAGCACGGATTAATAGTTGCTCATTACCTTGGATAACCGCGGATTGTAACTCCACCGTAACCTTGATTGCGGGATATAAAACACTTAACTTCTTCAGACTATGATTAATGAGTGGAACGACGGCCACCTGCTGTAGCTCAATCATTGCTGGCTTACTACTAACCTGAGCATAGAACAGCCATTGATTGACCAGATCATCGAGTTCATCTAAATCTAGGTCCATATCCTGTAGTCTTGCTTGGTACTGCTGCAAATCTTGGCAATTTCGAGTCATATCTAATGCAAAACGTAATCGCGCAATCGGGGTTCGAAGATCATGAGTAACCCCATGCACCAAGGTGCGTTGTTCTTGTAATAACGCCTCTATCTGCTCAGCCATCTGATTGAACGTTTTCGCTAGTATCGCGTACGGTTGCGCTGTTTTACTTTCTGCTCGTATATTAAATGAGCCCTGTCCATACGCCTGATAGACTTTGGTTAGTCGAGTGACTTCTTTCTTATGTCGGTAGGTATAATAGAGAATAAACAACGCGATAAACGTTACAACTATCAATAAAAAACTCAGTAAATATTGTTGGAATAAGCCATGTTCACCGTAGTTTTTAGTCATCATTAAATAACAATCACAGCTAGGGTGGGAATAATATAAAGTAATCCTGTCAACAGCCCAGCCACTGCGGACCTCGGCAAAAACACCATTTTCTTGGAGCTGTTTTATTTGCTGTGCTGGCAATTGAATGTCAGCCAGCTTTTTTAACGAGAAATCATAACTAAAGCGATCAGCCCAATACAATAGACGTGCCTGTTGTTCTTGGTGTTCAAACACATCTTCAGACACCACTTGGTTAATGCCTCGGGTATAAGCTAACTCGTCTTGTTTGATGGCTTGAACATAGAGTGGATCGAGCACTAATGCGGCAAAAACAATTGCCGACACAATCGTCAGTGATAGATAACTCAACAAGTATCTAAACATAGCTATTCTACCTTTATTCTAGTACTAAAATATAACCCTTGGCGCGCACTGTTTTTATATATTTGTACGGTGGCTGACTGTCTTGAAGCTTTTTTCGCAAAGCGCTAATCCGCATATCTATCGACCGATCGAATCCATCATATGCTAAATTACGTACTTCGCCGATTAACACATCACGACTCAAAATCGTGTTGGGATAACGCATAAAATAGCTGAGTAGGTCAAACTCTGCGTCACTTAACTCAATTGGCTGCTCAGCAACGCTAACTTGTCGAGCATTTAGGTTAAGTTCAAGATCCTGCACTCGCAATGAATTGATCGCCGTTTCAGAAATGTTATTACTTTGATTAAGGCGAGAAAGAGCGCGGATACGAGCAAGTAAAATATGCGGGCGAACGGGCTTACAAATATAATCATGGACACCAAGATTAAGTGCAGAAACTTCTAAAAAGTCATTCTGTTGAGCCGTGATCATTATAATAATGCCGCTAAAGCTGCTATTGATAGACCTTAATACTTGTAAACCATCACAACCCGGAAGCATCATATCTAATAAAATAATGTCGGGCTTATTCTGGTTAATTTGCTCAATCGCCTGCAAGCCGTCATAGACACAACTCACTTGGTAGGATTGAGCACGCAACATCTCTGTCATCATCTGATTTAAACGTTGATCATCTTCAACGACTAAAATGTGGGCGTTAGTTAGGTGCATTTTTTCTATTAAACTTTTTGATCCCATTAAACCTTTTGATTCCATTAAGCAAAGCAATCGCATCCCATATATTGATAAATAGCCCTTTGCTGATGAACCTTATCACGCAAACACTATATCTCACGTTAATAAAAAGGAACAACCTATTACTCTGTTGATTGGACAGATAGCAACCACTGGTCAATACCGTCGACAATTTTGGGGTCTACTGTCGTCTTAATTCGCCAAATTTCGTCATCCTCACCGGTCTGGGCAGGTTGTAACACATGATTCATGTTTGGATATACCCGCTGTTTAGATAATGAATTTGTAAATTGCTGTTGTATTGGCTCTTCATTGATATTTAATGACACCCAAGTATCTTTAGCACCTAATATGGTCAATATCGGCTGTTTATAACCAGCCATCAACGGCGAAAAATCTGTATCTAAGTCTGCATAGATAACCGCATCACATATACGTTGTGCCAATAACTGAGCGTCTTGCTGAGTTGCCCCTTGTGCTGTTAAATATGATTCAATTTTTTCCATCGCTTGATGACGGTCTTCAGCACGACGCATTAAATCAAACACATGTTGATATTGTGTTATTAATAGCTGCAATTGATTTTGATCGAAGCCCGCTTTTTGTGCCGCCTCATAATTCTGTCTTAGTAATAAATCGGCCATAACCTCTAATCCGCCCGCAATAAGGATTAGAAAGTCAGCTGGCTCTAATTGGGTTGCTAATAAGGCGCGATCTGTCCCCATCGAATGACCCAAATACCCCGAGTCTTGCAGATTAAGTCCAGCGTCAGTACGCAGCCAATGTAGCGCAGCTGCAGCATCGGACGCCAACACCTGATTAGTGGCTTCTAACCAGCTACCAGAGCTTTGCCCTACGCCGCGACTGTCGTAACGTAAAACAGCATACCCTTGCAGCGTTAAGAGGTGGGATAACACTAAAAATGTTTTATGGTTTGCCTCTGGGCCCAAATCCATATCCCTAGGAGCAGGTGCCTGCCCTGCCGAATGGCCTGCAACTAATACAATTGCACGGTGAGTAGTTTTATCCTGTGGGTAGGTGAGCTCCCCAGCCAAAACCACACCTTGATCACCACCGGAGAACTGAACTTGCTTGACCATGTAAGGCCGCTGGTTAGGCATTTGCGGTCGCGACTCTAAGCTGACAAGCATTGCATTCATTTTATTTTGTGAACAACCACTTAAGAATAAGGCTAGCAATATAGCGATAACTGATATAACAACTAACGTGCTATGTGTGGATTTGTACATCTTTACCTCAACTGTATTTCTCACTAATCTCAAGCATATAGAAAAATAGCGGCGCTGAATGTAAGGCTTTGTAAGCGCAGTTCGAGTGAGCATTGATGATAGCTCCTCACCATATATCACATTATCGTTAGTGCTAGTTCATCATTGGTACATATTCATAATTTGAGTAGGTATCATGAGAAATTTCATCTATCTCAATAAAATAAGCAAACAGTCCTTTCATTTGTAATTCTTGTTGTTTGAATAAAATCACATCATTTATTTTTATAAACTTAAAAGTTAATTTCAGCTCAGATATTGTCGCGCTAAACATTGGCGAGAAATCCTCTTTATTAACAACAACTATCTCTTCAATAAACTCTAACTGCTTGTTATAAGATAAAGTCCCCGTTAAATCACCTTGAGCCCCCTTAGCGAACTGACTTACGTGCAAGTCAAAGTTCATTTTAATATGACTGCCAGTATCCATGTTAAATGTCAGGCTCTCTTGGTTAATGATGTCGCTTAATTTTAGCGAGTAATGATTCCCCTTTTGGCTATCTTGCTTACTCTTGAAAAACGCTCTTTGTTGCTTCTCGCTAGGTACACCGCCATTGAGACTGATCAGAGACCACTGTTTGTCCACATCAGTATTAGGCTTAAACTGCTCAATACTACTCGTGATATCCCCCTCTTCATTCTCGTAACGTTCGACTTGAAAGGCCCACTGTTGTTTCGGTGTTTTTTCAAACTCCACAATAGCTTGTTCAATCTTTTGTTTCAGTATGCCATGGTCGTTTCTTAAGCCGTCAGTAGCTTGTACCTCAAGACACAGACCTAAACACACTATAGCTAACCACCATTTATTGATCATAACGCTCTCTATACATAATATTTTAAATAATAAAATTGTAAGCGCCGTGGTGTGAAATCTTTGTGAAATGAAGCTTGAATTGCTCAAGTCATACAAATCGTTGAGTGTCTGCGGTTAAACAGGCTAATAAGGTGACATTAGACTCGAATAGATGACGAAAATTGGTGAAATATAGGCAATAACGACAACGGTTTATGTCCGTGAATAATGTTAGCGCTCAGGCTGAGGATACCACTTATTATATATTTCCTCAGTAACACCTTCCTGCTTCATATTTTGTAATGCAACAGCAAGTCGGTGAACAAGTGAGTTAGTGGTTAGTTTACTCACTTGATTTGTCGCCGATACATTTTCCTTATCATTAAACGCCTCATTTGCGATAGCTCGATAATGTTTTGAGCGTTTTGAAAACCCTAAAAACATCGGTTTTGCTTTACCACAACAGTTTGTGTGAGTACGTAAACCATGACTTATCAAATCTGTAACCTTATGGTTTACAAGAAATGTATCAAAGATTTCTTTATCGGCGATATAAAAGTATTCATATTTAGGTCGTTGATTTACAAATTTAATAAATTTTTCAATATTCATATAGTTAATCTGCTGAGTCTTGATTCCAAGTGCAGCAGCAAGTTCACTTTTAGAGCTGTTCGCTTCCATCAACCAAAACAAATTAGGGTATTCTTTTAATTGGCTAAGGTTTTTGATCGCAGGAATTTTTGTGGAAGATAAACCATACTCCTTTGTTGTTATCCCGACCTCGATGTAATGTAAATATTCGGCCCTTTTTTCCGAAAAAGAGGCCGCTGGATAGAAGTCTAAATCTCCTTTTTTTAGTGCCTCATGTATTCTTTGTTTCGGTAAACGAGTAATGATTAGCTTACATCCAATACGCCTAGCAGCTTCCGTATAAACATCAAAAAAAACGCCCGAATTTTCTGGTGCCTCAAACATCAAAGGGTATTTGTCACCAGTCTTAAATGTCATATTCAACTTACATTGTGCAAACGCTGAAAAATGCACCATCAATAACAATAAAAAGAGTATTTTTTTACTAAACGAACAACGGTAAAGTAAGATCATAAACAACTTAAAGTAGAAAAACACACTTTAAAACTAGTTCAAAAAAAGTACAAAATCAATTTCTACCAGCCAAGTTACTTCACTTAATTTAACTGTATTCTTTATTGACTGTAGCGAACATAGCGCTTGAAATTAGCCATGTTTAGATAAGTATCAATACCCTATGTTTGCTTTGGGCATTAGTACAGCGTTTTGTCAGGTGACACAATGGTTTTGGCCACATGGTTAGAGATGAGACATTCACCTCCACTAACTAGGTATTAACAAGCCTTACATAACACTGCGCTTATCTGCTGAGTCTTCACCGGCTATGTTCTAAGTAGTTTTCCTGCTGTGAAATCACACTATTCACGGCTCGAAAATCCTAAAATATTTTCAAGTTCATCTATCAGTGAGTTCGTTAACAATTGTATATTGTTAACGTCACTAGTTTTTATCGCTATTTCGACTTTTACCGCACAGTCTGCTAACTCAGAAAAGCCAAACATTTGCGCAGCCCCAGCAAGTTGATGAACTTGTTTTGCGATACTATCAAGGTCATTGTTTTGTTGGTTGAATAAAATTGTCTCGTGTTCATCAACTAAACTTTCAACAAACTTCGCAATCAAATCTGACATATCAACACGGTTGAGGTTCTGTTCTAGTTGTTCCATTTGCTCATCATCAAGCGGCGCTTCCGTCTGATATAATTGTGCAATTGTTGTAATAAACTTGTTTCGTTCGATTGGTTTTGTTAAGTGATTATCAAAGCCAAGCGCTAAGTATTCTTTGATTTCATGGAGCATCGCGTTGGCAGTTAATGCGATGATCTTTGCATGACAGCCCCGTTCTTTTAAAACTTTGATGGCATCAATCCCGTCCATTACGGGCATCTGAATATCAAGGAGTATCACTGACGGTTTATGCTTGAAATACATATCAATAGCCTCTTGACCATTACTGACTGCAATAACCTCTAAGCCGAGCCTGCTTAGTAGTCGGGCGATGAGGCGTCGATTATCATGATGATCTTCAGCTAACAATATCTTGCCCTTTAAACGTAGGTTGTTATAAGAAACAAGTGGCATAAAGCCTGAATCATGGGATTTACCTTGAGCAGTAATATGAGATACATGAGGTAAAACCAGAGAAAGTACGCTCCCTTTTCCAAGCTCACTCTCAACTTGAATAAAGCCACCCATTATTTCTGCTAGTTGTTCAGATAAATTTAGCCCTAAGCCCGAACCACCAAAGCGCCTGCTAATGCTATTATCTCCCTGAGAAAAGGCATCAAAAATATGTAAAAGTTGCTCCTTGGTCATTCCGATCCCGGTATCACGGACATGAAAATAAAGTTGGTCATTTTCCAGTGATACATCGATTGATACCGAACCATGGTTGGTGAATTTAATTGCGTTAGAACATAAGTTAATTAAGATCTGCTTCAATCGTACTTCATCAATCTTAATATATAAATTTTTCGGTATGTTGTAGCTTATTTTAAACAGCAAACCCTTCGCTTTTGCTTGATCTTTAAAAATAGGATTAAGTTCACTAACCAGTTTACTGACATTATGCTCTTGTATATTTAACTCAAATTTATTTGCTTCAATTTTACTTAAATCTAGTATTTCATTGATTAATTTAAGTAAATAGTGACTTTGATTAAAAATCACTTCCACTTCGGCGTGTAGATCGCGAGGGTCAATCTCATCATTAATAATCGCCTCAGATTGACCAATAATCGAGGTTAGTGGCGTTCTAATTTCATGGCTCATATTAGCCAAAAACTGGCTTTTAACTTGTGTTGCTTCAAGCCTTTTCTCTGATTCTTGCTCTATCGAAGCGGTTTTTTCTTTCACTTGTTGCTCAAGTTCGGTCACAAAGAGTTTTTGTCTTTCAATCTCTTGCTGCTGTTGTTGGTTTTTACGTTTTATATAAAATTGCAGCAGTAGCAACCCGACAACGCAATAGATAACATACATCCACCACCGCTGCCATACAGGTATTTCAACGGTTAATTTGATTGACAAACCTTGGTCATAAAACTCATTATCACGATAAAGGGAACGCACTTTAAAGGTATAAGTCCCACCTTCTAGATTAGTATAGGTCGCGCTATTATTTTTACCGTTATCAACCCAGCTATCATTAAAGCCTTCAAGTTGATACATGTAGTTAATTTGCGCTGAGTTGGAAAAATCTAAGGTGGCAAACTCAAATTTTATATCATTTTCATCATGCGCTAAGTTTATTTCTGTTGTTATTGGAGGGTAATATAACGGTTCTTTTTCCGTAGAGCCTAACACTTCAAAGTGACTGAGTACCGTATTCGATAATTTTTTATGCTCACCCTGTTCATGAATTAAATGAGTGTTTATCGTGTGCAAACCATCTTTACTATGGAAATAAATAATGCCCGATGACGTGGTCGCTGTTGTGTGGAAATAACGAGATGATGATAAACCATCACGACTATCATAGTTCTTTATCTTACCATTATCAGGATTGAGTTTACTGGCGCCAATATCGGTCACTAACCATAAATTTCCGTAATCATCTTCAGTAATTATTTTCACCCGGTTATTGGCTAACCCTTTACTGACGTTAAAGGTAGTGTATTGACCCGTCTCTTCATTTAATAAATGAAGCCCCGTTGCACTTCCAACCCACACTCTTTTTTTACGATCTTGAAAAACAACGTGCCCCACATTATTACCTGTATCGAGACTTTCATTACTACTAAAATAAAAATGTTTAAATTGGCGAGTTTGTTCAATAAAAAGATTAACGCCGTTAAGTGAACTAACCCACATTCTATCGTCACGATCTCGATAAAGTGAGGTTGTATTATTATGATTTATTCCTTTTGATGAGTCAGTTACATCAAGGTAGGTAAACTCATTATTAATCTCGTCAATAATAAATACACCCTTATGTAACGTTCCAATCCAGATCTGGCCTAAGGCATCTTGAGCTAAATAAGCAATTTCTTGAAATAGCTCTCTATGAGGATGGTCTGTGGGCGCAGTTATCCTTGTGACACCTTCAGCATTTGATCGATATAAGTTGTGCTCACTCACATACCAAAGGTCGCCATTGTTACTTTCAAAAAGGTAATTTACTTTTCTTGTGGTTTCATCAGGTAATGATAATGGTTTGGTCTGTTTGCTAGTTGGATTAAAGTTTAGGATGCCATTATAGGTACCGATTAACAAAGTCTCATCATTTCGTAGAGCGATAGTTCGAGGGTTTTTTATCACATCATCTTTAATCAAACTGAAAGTTTCATTGACTATAATTTTATAAATCCCAACGCCTTCACAACTCAGCCAGATATTACCTTCTCTATCTTCAAACAAAGTGGAACTACATGAGTCATCGAACCCTAGGTTCACTTTTCTTAAGATTGGATCGGAGGCAGTAAATGAAAATACACCATGCGCACTGGTTAACCAATATTGGTTAAACGAGGTTTTAATTATCGAGAATACTTCATTAATTTTCTCGTTTGACTCAGTATGTAGTGGGGTAAATACTTTACTTTCAATATTGAAGCTCCACATACCTATGTCTGTTGCCAGCAACAGGTGGCCATCTTCTCTTTTAATTATTTTACGGATTTTGTTTTGGTCTAACTGCCTTTTGTTTTCCTGTGGAATATAGTAAGAGAACTTATTCGTTTGTTTATTAAAATGATTTAAACCATAACTGGTACCAATCCATAAGCTCTCATCACCATCTTGAATAATATCCCAGATACGGCTACTTGAAGTGGCTTTATTGTTTAAGGCCCCAAAAGGATAGCGATTAAAGGTTTGTGTCGTAGGGTTAAATTTATTGAGGCCGCTTCTAAACGTTCCGACCCAGATGTCACCTTGGCGATCTTGAAATATTTCTTGTACATAAGAGCCGCTTACCGTGCTAATGTCATCAGGGTTATGATGATAACGGGTAAAAGTAGCTGACTGTTGGTCGTATTGACTTACCCCGCCACCCCAACTGCCCGTCCAAAGCTTATCAGCGTTATCAATGAATAAATTACCTGCATTATTATGGGGTAAAGAATTAGTGTTATCCGCTTGATGTTTTAATGCTTTAACTTTTTTACCATCATATCGATACAAGCCTTCATAGCCACTACCAAACCATAGAAAGCCATGTTTATCTTGCACAATAGAAAAGATAACCGACGAATCAAAGCCATCATCTTCGTTTAATAGCGTAACTTTATAATCGGTCGCTAAGAGGGAGCTTGACAATATCAACAGAGAGACGGTTAAAGTATTGATAAGATGAATTAAACGAACTTTTTGCAAAAAATATACCCTACAAAGCCCCGAGAAATGGTAAGCGTTTTATTTTATATAATATATCACTCAACCAACAATTTCATCACAAGTTAGCATTTACTAGGATGGGGGCATTGATAGCTGTGAACAGATATTTATTAACGATAATTATATTGTAAGGCAATAGAAAAACCAGATTAGCAAAGACTTAACGACAATTGAATGATAAGGGAACTGATGCCTCTCCATTATTATGTCTTTCTATTTTGATGGATAGCGGATTTTATTCATAAACTAGGCTCATATTGGTAACGTCCCTGATTGACCTATGCGCCCTCTTGATGATTAATCAACCGAAGTTAAACGATTCAATTAAATAACAAGTTAACTCAAGCAGATAAAAAAGCCTACACATCAAGAAATAAATACCCCACCTAACGGTTATGTTATAACATACCAAACTCAACTCTTATTGGAGGAAGTTAGTGATCATGTCATCACTGATGTAACTTATGAAAACACAAAATCAACATCATTTAAGCAATAAAACCAAAACAGGTTCAAGGTTAGCCAGTATTGATGCTCTACGTGGATTAGTTATCGTGATTATGTTGATCGATCACATTCGCGACGTATTCTTTTTACATGTTCAAATAGGCGATCCCGTCAATGTTTTAGACACCGATTTCAGTCATTTTATTTTACGACTGCTAAGTTCGTTATGTGCGCCCATTTTTGTATTATTAACAGGCCTGTCGGCCTATCTTTATAGTTTGCATCATAGTCGTAAGCAGCTAGCTCAATTTCTATTTAGCCGTGGCCTATTACTAGTTATGCTGGAAATCACTGTAATAAGTATTGCGTGGACAGGTACTGTGCCACCGGAAAAGCTCTACCTGCAAGTCATTTGGGTGATAGGTTTAAGTATGATCTTAATGTCGATGTTTATTTACCTACCAAGAAGTGCACTTTGGTTAATTGCTATTGTAGGCATCGCTGGTCACAATATGTTAGATAATATAATCCTAGATAGCCAACACCACTTACATACACTATGGGCTATCATTCATCAACGAGACTGGATTGAGCTCACAACTACACTAAAAGCACGTACAAGCTACCCACTGGTCCCTTGGCCTTCAATTATGGTATTGGGTTTCTTAATAGGCCCTTTAATTTATAATTCGACAACTAATCAGCTCAACCCAAGAAGATTGTTGCAAATTGGTGGGGGGCTTTTAGTCAGCTTTGTACTACTTCGTAGTCTTAATGTATACGGCGATAGCCCTTGGTTTGGCGGTGACCACATTGGTATCACTATAATGAGCTTTTTTGCCCTGACCAAATACCCACCATCGCTTTTATTTATCCTTTTTACCTCAGGGGTAGGCTGTTTGATCCTCGCTTACTTCGATAGCCGCACAACTAACTATTTGGTACGCCCTCTAACGCATTTTGGCTCAGCCCCAATGTTTTTTTATATTACCCATCTCTATATGATTGGTATCAGCTATTTAGTTTTTGTCATTTCCTTTGGTAAAACTCAAGGGAAATACTTTGGTTTTGATCACCTAGGTTACCTGTGGCTGATGTTTATAGTGTTAATTATTCCACTGTACTTTATGACACGTTGGTTTGGGCGTCTTAAGCAACGCCGTCGGGATATTCGCTGGCTTAAATACTTTTAAACCAGCGATATTCTAAACTGTCTAGCAAAGGTTTTAATTCCATGAAAAGGCTGCTGATGCAGTCCTTTATTATTCTTTAATCTACCAAGTTTGAAACGCTAATCGTTAACGCAGTGTTTATAAGTTAACTGCTACGGACCGGAACAGGCCACTTTAAGGCTGAAAGTGGCCTTTTCTGGACAAAAAAGCCTTTCCGGTTCATTGGGTATATTGACTGAAATTTTACTTTTTTATGTGGCTCATATCTTCACCGCATAAAAACGCACGACGTACACAGCGACTAATCACATGATAATAAGGTGTTACAGATAAATCGATTAAACTGACTCTAACAATAGCTATCACAACCCTCCCAATAAATAATTGATGATCAGTCGCTTAGTCTAAAATCAATGAGCCGTCTAAATTTTATGGGTGTCTATTGTTTAGTCATAATAATTACAGTCTGTTATGACTATAGCGCTTCTGTATGGATTCACTAGCGTTCGAGCAATAAAAAGCCCCGCAGGTTGTAGTGCGAGGTTTTAATTTCAAATTAGATGGGCAAGGCCAAATTTATGCCCGCCCCCCTTATTTAATTATTCTTTCATTTACTATTTGTTCAATTACTCAAACTTGTTAAATAATAGTGCATCTGATTTATTCAACTGAGGGCACCCCTCCAAAGTGTATGTAAAGGATATACCTGTAAGTTTTTCAGCTGTTCTAAAAGACAGTGAATACGAAGTAAATTGACTTATATTAAGCTTTTTCAAAGAGTTAGATATAAGCAACCTTTTCTTTTTACCCGCCATGATACTTATCTCTCCTGAAACAAGTCCATTCTCACAATATGCATTATTTAGCTTTGGCACTAATGAGTAACTATAAAACCCATCCGTAATAAATGACGTGAATTCAAAATATGCTTGAAATTCTGTACTTGTCATTACTCTATATGAAGGAGTGTTTGGAATGTCACTAAAAGCAACAGACGAAAAGAAAAACGTCATCACCCAAAGTGCTCTATTTATCATAAGTCCGCTAAAAGCCTTCAATACCCTCTCACCCTATAATACCTTTCAATTGTATGGTTTCCAGAACCCAAAAAGTGTATTTAATCATGACGAACTGTTTAAATCATACTCTTAAACATAAAAAGAACAGGAACAAACCTTACTGAGCTGGTCATATTATAAATTTCACCTTGATGCCTATACCTAATTTTCATCCAATAAAGGTTTGATAAAAACAAATATTAGTTTTCCTTACACTCTGAAACACCGATAACATTCACTCTTTTTTCATTGAATGCCCGCTTACCTAAAACTTCTATAGTTTGGAAGTTATCAAAATAACCACTCAGACTACCGTGCTCCTTATCAGTTGTCTGATATAAGCCAATATAGCGTACCATTCTCCCCTCTAAATACTTATTGCTCACATCAAAGTCATGTTTTAGCAATACTGAGTTTTCGTATACCTGAGAAGCATAGCTTTCACGATCTAAATATAAACGTTGTTGAATAACACTGAGTATCCCTGCCGTCTGGACACATTTTCCATTGTGCTGAGCAGGTACAGCTATTAGTGAAGAAAGAGATTTAATCTCAGCGGCTACTGAACTGGCCGATAAGGCAATTAACAATGAAACAGCACTGAAGTGATGAAGCTTTATCATTTCTATATCCATATAATAACAAGGTATTAGTAGACAACAGCTTAAGCACTAAGTTTATTATTGATGTGAATTTTTATAGGGATAAGATGTATTAAATAGTATTTTAGTTTTTATCTTGAAGAATAAAGGTGGTGCCCGGAGACGGACTTGAACCGTCACGCTCTATGAGCGAGGGATTTTAAATCCCTTGTGTCTACCAATTCCACCACCCGGGCATCGGATGTTCGCTAAGCGAATCTGTGGTCGATTTAACTGATGTTAAATCATTCAGCACTGACAATGGTTATCAATGTGAATATAAATGAGGTGGTGCCCGGAGACGGACTTGAACCGTCACGCTCTATGAGCGAGGGATTTTAAATCCCTTGTGTCTACCAATTCCAC
>NZ_JAUYVJ010000023.1:0-73918 GCF_030689115.1 Psychrobium sp. 1_MG-2023
ACATTGCTAGACACCTATTTAGAGAAAGCCGCTGCAGAAATGTAGCGGCTTTTTTGTTTTCTGATGTTTAGTTATTTTCGCGTGATGATAAGCCTCATCACTGTGTAGTGAAACGATGTAGCGCCGAGGCAACGATCATCGCTCGTTGCAGTGACCGTTGTTTGACGGACTACTGCTCAAGAGAGCAGGACATTGCTAATACCTATATAGCTGAAATAACGTATTATGTTGCGAGAGCTTTTTCGTTGTGGGGCTTTGGTCACTACAGTGGCTGTGATTAATGTGGGTGTAATGAGGGAGACTGTGCTCCTAGGTAGATAACCTGATGTTGGACAGCTAACGCAATGCCGCTCCACTTTAAGCGAGTGAATAACTGAAGTTGGGTTTTGACATCCTAGAAATTGTGGAGCGCCTGATAGATGAGTGCGTTTCGTGATTCATTTTACTTAATTGATAAGTGTTTGCAAAATAATGTGTGTCATCGATAGCAACACTGTTTTATCTGGTACTTAGCAAACTACTTTGTGTGTTCCTGTTAGTTAATTCGTCAGTGAGTTAATAACGAAGACCGAAGAATACATGGTTGATTGTTAAAGTGTGCAGTGTATATCGTCTTTTTACAACAATAGTTCGATAACGCCTACAATCGCACTAATTAATGTTATATGAAGTAAATATCTAGCCTGATAAGTTAAGGTTAATACAACGACTAATACAGCTATGGTTAAGCAACCAAAAAAGGCACTTGGGCCTATCGACCATCCAAACTGGATAACTGAAACGACTAAACTTAGCATTGTTATCAACCAAGCTGAAGCTTTCAAATAGGCCGTATTTGGTAGTGTTATATTTTGGGGGATCGTTTCCTTTCTGTGCTTAGTTAACACCAGGGAAAAGTTACTCATGGCAACAATACAAAAGCATAGTAGAGATATCATTAGGTTCTCCCCATTCGTTTTGTGGCTAGTGTAGCTGTTATTTTTTCTCGTCGATATATTGCTGACTCTAAAGGATCTGTTGGCTTTAGCCTGACTGCTGCTGCAGTAAAACATAGGCCAATAATTAACATAGATAAGTCAAAAGCGGCGTAATTCCAATCACCAATAAATAAGGTTTCACCTAGGTGGCGATCGGTCGTCAATAGGTTAACTAATGGAATGCAACTAAATGCTATTGCAGCGATCAAGGATTGATCAAACCATGCTCTGGAGGTCGGTCTAAACATAGGTTGAATTAACATTATCGCCCAAACAATAAACATGATGTGAACTTCCCATTGGCCGCGATTTACTATATCTAATGGCAGGAGCCTGTTAGAGATGAATAAACAGGCGAGTGCTATCGGGAAACCAATAATTGTACCGACATTTAATTGGTCAACTAACTTGAATCCAAAACTAGGACCACCTTCTTTTTTCATTTCTTTTGGTTTGCGCTTACTAGTCCAGAGGATTAAGCCTGAGGCTATCATTGCGGCACCGAGTAAACCAGAAATCACATAAAATAAACGTAACAGCGGACCTGCAAATTGCCCCTCATGCAGTGAAAACAGCCCATTATGAATCATCGCTGGTACAGTATATTGCTTAATTGGTTGTTCAATTAGTTTACTGCTGGACCCATCAAAGGAGACGTAATCATAAGGATTATAGGTAATATCAGTTTCCCAACGGACAAATTTAACCCGGGAATTTTTATCTTGAGGTAATGATACTTCAATTCGGTCAAGTGAATCTTCCCCCCATACTTGTTGAGCTTGTACATACATTTTAGATAAAGGCTGTAATGGGGCATGAAGATTAGCTGGCTCTACGCTTTGAACTTTTGGAAATATTTGTGCACGTAATTGTTTATATTGCTCTTCATTAGTTTGGTAATCGACACTTGGAGCCATATAAGTAAATAGAAAGAAAATTAAGCCACTGTAAGTAATCATGAAATGATAGGGTAGTGCTGCAACACTAAAGACATTATGTATATCTAGCCAACCAGTGAGCCCCTTTTTAGCTCGAAAAGTAAAGAAATCAACGAAAATCTTTTTGTAAATCACTACGCCTGTTACAACGGCAATGAGTAAAATTAACGAGCAGACACCAACAATCCAATAGCTTATGTCTGTGCTCATATAATGAAGACGATAATGCATTCGATATAGAACGCGTCCTCCTATCGTATCTCTAGTGTTCACTGCTTCACCCGTTTGGGGATCAATAACTTTCTTAATATATTTCCCCCTGCGTTCGCCTTCTTTTGCAGACGCGCGCCAGCCAACTTGTAAGTTACCATCCCGCGCGCTGGGTAAAAATATATCCCATGACTTTGAATCAGCTGCGTGAATTTCTAGATATTTTTGTCCAGTATCGATCAGTTTTGTTTTAGGGATATGAGGAGTAATCAACGGACGCTCGGGTTGCATCCATCGATTAACTTCTTCATAAACGTAACCCACTGTTCCAGTGATAAACATAAAAAACAGGACCCAACCAACAATTAGTCCTACGCCAGTGTGAAGCCATTTCATTGATTGCCTAAATGTATTTTTCATTAGCTGATAACCTGTTCGAGAATAGCAATGAGGATAACTAAGGCAATAGAGCTCATAATACTTGAGAAAAGTAGGCCTCTTACTGATTGCGAACTAAAGCAATACATCGCATAAGCTGCATAAATAGTAAAACTTAAGAGTAAACCGATATGAATCGCATAGCTTGTATCAGTGAATAAACCAAGTAATAGTCCAATCGCTATTGTTGATAGTGTCGTGATCAGGTATCCACCAAATAATGCAATGGCTATTCGGGAAAGGATCTGCCAGTGTTGAGGAGATATTGTGGAAAATAGGTTTTTCAAAATGCGGCCCGTTAAGTAGATAAACTTTCAAGTATCTTCGAGCACTAAAGATTAACATAATTGATACTGTTAATCATTATCATTTAGTTTTGGTGGTTGGGATTTGTACGTTTCTAGACTAAAGGATAAAGAGCTTAGTGTTCTTTATCCGATTGTTCTTGCTGGGCAGCTAATTGTCGCTGTTGTTTACGATAAATGGAGAGCTGTTCATAGAAGTGATCCCATACACACGGTGAGCAAGCACCGCCACCGCAACAGTCATCATCGGCGGGTTTGGTTGGCTTTTCGATTAAGTCGCTCATATATATTATTTACCTGCAATTCAAATTATTTTGATTATATCACTTCTGTTACACAAACAAAAAAGCCGCCTAATAGGCGGCTTATAAAGTGAGCGCTAAGGTTCTATAGTTTAGGACCTGCGTCAACTAATGCTTTACCTTCGTCAGTGTCAGTGAACTTTTCGAAGTTATTGACAAAACGAGCAGCAAGATCTTGAGCTTTAGTTTCCCATTCAGTGGTATCACTGTAAGTATCACGTGGGTCTAAGATATCACCTTCAACACCATCAACGCTAGTTGGTACTTCTAAGTTGAAGAATGGTAGGTTTTGGCTCTCAGCTTTATCGATTGAACCATCTAGAATTGCATCGATGATTGCACGAGTTGCTTTAATTGAGATACGTTTACCAGTACCGTTCCAACCTGTATTGACTAGGTAAGCTTCTGCACCAGCCGCTTCCATACGCTTAGTTAACACTTCTGCGTATTGCGTTGGATGTAGAGTTAAGAACGCCGCACCAAAACATGAAGAGAATGTTGGTGTTGGTTCTGTAATGCCACGCTCTGTACCTGCTAATTTCGCAGTGAAACCAGATAGGAAGTAATAACGTGTTTGCTCCGGTGTTAATTTAGATACTGGCGGTAATACTCCGAAAGCATCAGCAGTTAAGAAAATCACTTTCTTAGCATGACCCGCTTTTGACACTGGCTTAACGATATTATCAATGTGATAGATTGGGTAAGATACGCGAGTGTTCTCTGTTTTAGAGTTATCGTCATAATCAATCTTACCGTCAGCTGCAACGGTTACATTTTCTAGTAAAGCATCACGGCGGATCGCATGGTAGATATCAGGTTCGTTTTCTTTGCTTAGGTTGATAGTTTTAGCATAACAACCACCTTCAAAGTTAAATACGCCATTATCATCCCAACCGTGCTCGTCATCACCAATTAGTTGACGTTTAGGGTCAGTTGATAAAGTCGTTTTACCTGTACCAGATAAACCGAAGAATACAGCTGTATCACCATCTTCACCAACATTTGCACTACAGTGCATTGAAGCGATACCACGTAATGGTAATAGGTAGTTCATCATTGAGAACATACCTTTTTTCATTTCGCCGCCGTACCATGTGCCACCAATTAACTGCATGCGTTCAGTTAAATTGAAAGCAACGAAATTCTCAGAGTTAAGACCTTGTTTTTCCCAGTTAGGGTTTGTTGTCTTAGCACCATTCATTACAACGAAATCAGGTTCAAATGATTGTAACTCTTCATCTGAAGGGCGGATAAACATATTTTTAACGAAATGTGCCTGCCAAGCTACTTCAGTGATGAAGCGAACCTTTAGACGAGTATCATCGTTAGCGCCACAATATGTATCTACTACGAATAAACGTTTTCCCGATAATTGAGTTGAAACTAAACCTTTAAGTTCTGTCCAAGTCTCAGTGCTCATTGGTTTGTTGTCATTCTTACCTTGATCTGACCACCATACTGTATCGCGTGTCGTGTCATCACGAACGATATACTTATCTTTCGGTGAGCGACCGGTAAAAATCCCTGTATCAACAGAAACCGCACCCGATTCGGTAATTACACCTTTATCATAGCCTTCAAGCGTTGATTTTGTTTCTTCTTCAAACAATAAATCATACGAAGGGTTATAAATAACTTCTTGGACGTCGTTAATACCATATTTTGTTAAATCAATAGTATTGTTACCAGCTGTGGCGACGGTCATTTTTGCTGCTCCTAGAGAGTGGTAAGTAATAAATTAAAATTACATCAAGGTTGTGTAATCTAGCTCAATAGCTAACGCGATTGTACAGGATCTTGTAGTGTGATTTAAACCACGTTATTCATATATATTAGTCTAACTACCTTAGTATCATACAATTGTTGTTCTAATGGATTGTTTTTTAAACAAAAGTAAATAGATAATTTAGAATAAAAAATTATGTAAGTCGAGGTGAAAGTATTACATTTTTATGGCGGTTAAATAACTCGTGCGAGGATTGGGTATAAAAAAAGGTCTATTAAGAATAATAGACCTTTAGATTAACTTGATTAAATTTATTAATGAAGTCTAGTGGAGCGTTTTATTTTGATCTGAATCATCAAATAAAGCTTTAACATCGCTTTGGTCAAAAATATACTCTTTATTACAGTAGTCACAATGCATGGTAATGCTGCCTTGCTCTGCAATAATCGACTCTGCTTCTTCTTGTCCTACCGAGATAATTGCCCCAGCACTGCGCTCCTGTGAACAGGTGCAACTAAAAGAAAGGGGTTGTGGATCGAATACTCTAACCTCTTCCTGATGGTAAAGCCGGGTCAGAATATCATTGGCTTCAAGAGAAAATAACTCTTCATCTTTGATCGTGGCAGTGATTTGACGTAAGTGATCATATTCTACGTCACTTTCTTCTGACTCTTCTGGTAATGCTTGAATCATCATCCCAGCAGCGTTATCTGCTGTCGCGCGTAACCAAAAATGGGTTTTCAATTGTTCTGATTGCTTAAAGTAAGTTTCTAAACACTCAGCTAAAGAGTCTTTATCTAAAGCTACAATACCTTGATAACGTTCGCCTTGTTTTGGCGTGATCGTGATAACCATATATCCTTTGTGAAATAGTTCGGTTAAATTGGTCGTCATAACATCACCGGTGATACGTGCAACGCCACGTAGCTGCTGTTGGTCATTGCCATTTACAACGATCAAAGGTACAGGCCCTTCGCCCTGTAATTGCACCGCAATATCCCCTTCAAACTTTAAAAGCGCTGTTAGCATTGATGTTGCAGCTAATAATTCACCAATGATTTGGTTTACTTGCGCAGGGTAATCATGGTTTTCAATGATTTCTTGATAGGTATTTGACGCTTGAACGAGTTCACCTCGGACATGAACATTATCAAATAGGTAACGGTTTAATTGATCTTTCACTTGCATTCCAACATTTACTAAATTATTGATTCTTAAACTGGATTATTTTTCTTCGCTGCTTTTTATCTGGGCGTTTATCGGGTCTAGGGTTATCTAGAGCGTGTAATCGGCGTAATTCAGCATTTTTTTCACGTTTCTCGATGCTCGGTTGTGTTTCTTGATATAACAGCTGAGCTTCTGGAGCACCACGTCGTTGATCACTGAGCTTAAGGATTTCAACTTGCTTTTCTTCATTGCCTTGACGAAGCTTTATCATAGCGCCGATCTCAACAGGCTTGCTCGGTTTTCCTCGTTGTTCATTATACGAAACTTTTCCTGATTGGATCATGTCGCGTGCAATGGAACGTGTTTTGTAAAATCGAGCAGCCCACAGCCATTTATCTAAACGGACAGCGATAGGCTTGGTGTCTTGAGATGATGATTTCATGATAACAGTACTCGATGAAAAACTGCTGCAAAAAGTAGCATAAATTGAAGCTTTTTTCTATGTGTTTAGCGTGATTTGTCTTGTGTTATCTATGGTTGTGACCGAGGCCATAGAATAGTATAGTAGTCGGCTGTTGATAATAGTTCGCAAAAACAATAACTCGTTAATGAACTCTGATAAATAGCTGTTGCGATGATAGATGGAAACTATGAATAAAATAATGACTGCTTTAGCTCTGCCGATGCACCGAATTGCTAACGTGATATTTGCTATGGTCTTAGTCTTTGTTCTCTATCTTATTGCTGAGTTAACATGGCTGCTCTTAACGCCTGAACAGCAAACTATAGCTTGGAAGCCTACAGCCCAAGAGGTTAATACTCAAAGTAATATAGGCAACGACTATTCAAGTTTTACCTGGTTTGGTAAAGCGAATGAGGCCCCAAAGGCTGCACCTATAAAAAAAGTGGCTACAGAAGCCCCAAAAACACGTCTTAAAGTCACCTTAACAGGTGTCGTTGCTCATAACCTAGAAGAGCGTTCGATGGCGATTATTGAACATCAAGGATCGCAAGAAACGTATATTATTAACCAAAAGATTAAATCTACTCGGGCCACAGTCTCTGAAATACACCCGGATCGTGTCATCCTTAAAAATAATGGTCGCTTTGAAACATTAATGCTCGATGGTTTTGATTATACGACGAAAAGCGTTTCGCCTTCACGAATGACGGATCATAAGAGTAGCAACTTAAATGCTGAGTTAGCTAAAACGCGCCGTGAGATATTAAAGAATCCGGGAAAAATTACAGACTACATTTCAATTACGCCAGTTAAACGAGATGGAAAAATAAAAGGTTATCGCTTAAATGCTGGAAGAAACCCTGCTTTGTTTAATCAATCAGGACTTAAACCAAATGATTTAGCGACGGCGATAAACTCGTATGATTTAACCGATATGTCTCAGGCCATGCAAGTGATGGCTGAACTTAAGAATATGAACGAATTAATGATCACCGTTGAGCGCGAAGGGCAGTTGACGGATATCCAATTTGCATTACCACAATAGAATAAGACGCGAAGGAATTTTATAAATGTCTGCAACTAGACGCTTTATCCCTACAGGGAAATGTGCTGCTTTATTATTAATGGCAAGTAGTCTTATTATGCCACCTGTGATGGCAAGTCAGTATTCTGCGAGCTTTAAAGGGACTGATATCAATGAGTTTATCAATACCATTGGTCGTTCCCTTAACAAAACAATTATCATTGAACCGAATGTGCGTGGAAAAATTAATGTCCGCAGCTATGAAACGTTCAATGAAGAACAATATTATCAATTCTTTCTAAGTGTCTTAGAGGTTTATGGTTATGCCGTTGTTGAGATGGATAACAATATTCTTAAAGTCATTAAAGATAAAGATGCCAAATCATCCGCTATTCCTGTAACAGGAGCTGATGATAAAGGCGTTGGTGATGCGATGGTTACTCGAATTGTCCCTGTTTATAATGTGCCAGTGCGAGAGTTAACCCCAATTCTACGTCAATTAAATGATAATAGTGGTGGTGGTAACATTGTGTCCCATGACCCATCGAACGTTATTATGCTGACTGGCCGAGCTGCTAAAGTGAATCGTATTGTTGAAATGATCCGCCGCGTTGATAAGCAAGGTGATCAAGAAGTAGCAATCGTGCAATTAAAGTATGCTTCTGCGCCAGAGCTGGTTCGTATTATTGAGCAAATCATTACAAACTCTGCTGGCGGTAAAGGTAAAAGCTCAAATCAGCTAACACCTAAGCTGGTTGCTGATGAACGGACCAATAGTGTTGTTGTGAGTGGCGAAAAGCGTGCTCGCGAGCGTGCGGTCAATTTAGTTAAGCGTCTTGATAACGAACAAGAGAGTTCAGGAAATACTAAGGTTGTGCATTTGAAATATGCACAAGCAAAAGAAGTCGCTCAAGTTTTAACCGGCGTAGCTGACTCGATTAAAGATGGCTCTGGTGCTCAAAAAGCTAAGGCCCAAAGCAACAAACGTGATGTTAATATTCAAGCCCACGAAGATACAAACTCACTCGTCATTACCGCACAACCGGATGTGATGCGTAGTTTAGATAGTGTGATTCGCCAGTTAGATTTTCGCCGTGCTCAAATTAATGTTGAAGCAATTATTGTAGAAGTGAGTGAAGGTGACGGCATCGACTTAGGCGTGCAATGGGCCAGTGAAGATGGCGGCATGATCCAGTTTAATAACAGTACCCCGATTAGTAACATTGTTGGTGGTGCTCTATCAGCTAGAACGGTTACGACAAAAGGTTCGACGATTATATCGGCTGAAGGTGCAACGACTAAAAATGAAGACCAAACAACAGAACCTGACTTTACCCAACTTTTCCAAGTATTAACCGGGGTTAACGGTGCATTAGCGGGATTAGTAAAAGGTGATTGGGGCGCAATTATTGAAGCGGTGAGTGCATCATCAACGTCAAATATCCTAGCAACACCTAATCTAACCACCCTTGATAATCAAGAAGCGGAGTTTATTGTGGGTGAAGATGTGCCGATCATTACTGGTTCTTCAATAAGCGCTGGTGGCGGTACTTCAGACCCGTTCCAAACCATTGAGCGTCGTGAAGTCGGTATTAAGTTAAAAGTTACACCACAAATCAATGAAGGTACCTCGGTTCAGCTAACTATCGAACAAGAAGTATCAGGGGTGAAAGGCGGTACGGCTGGCACAGCGGTCGATGTTATTTTCTCTAAACGTTCTGTGGCAACGAATGTAATGGTTGATGATGGTGAAATCGTGGTTATCGGTGGCCTGATTGATGAAAGTGTTCAGGAAACCGAGTCTAAAGTACCTCTACTAGGCGATATCCCTATATTAGGTCATTTGTTCCGTTCGACGTCGAGCTCAACGCAAAAACGTAATCTGATGATTTTCATTAAACCAACGATTATTCGTGATGCCGCGACGATGAGTAGCTTGAGCTCTCGTAAGTACAATATGATCCGTGCGGTCCAGTTAGAACAACAAGATGACGGAATTTCGTTAATGCCATTTACTGATCAGCCTATGCTTAATCAATTAGATAAGCCGGTTGAGTTACCTAAAACGCTACAAGATTTCTTGAAAGAGCATGAAGGTAAAACGGACACTGTGGAAGATGGTCGCGATGAGTAATCTAGGTGACGTTGATGAGGTAGCTCCACTAATGGAAGGTGAGGCACCTGAGGCTATCACATTAGCTGGGCGATTAAACTTCGCCTTTGCTAAACGCCATGGGGTGTTGTTAATTGAAGAGCAACAACCAGCGGTGTTGTTTTATCATCAAGATACAACGATGAGTGCGTTACTTGAGGCACGTCGTTTTGCTGCGCAGCATGCTGAATTACGTCTAGTTGATAAGGATGAGTTTGAGCGCGAACTCACCATTGCTTATCAGCACGATACTTCAGAAACCCAGCAGCTGGTGGAAGACTTAGGTAATGATGTTGACTTATTTACTTTGGCTGATGAGCTAACTGAAACTCAAGACCTATTAGAGTCTGAAGATGACGCACCGATTATCAAATTAATCAACGCAACACTTAGCGAAGCTATCAAAGAAGGGGCCAGTGATGTTCACATTGAAACCTTTGAAAAGCAGCTTAATATTCGCTTTCGTGTCGATGGTATTTTACGCGAGGTGTTAAAGCCAAACCGCAAGCTTGCTTCATTATTGGTGTCACGTATTAAAGTCATGGCTAAGCTAGATATTGCCGAAAAACGTGTGCCTCAAGATGGTCGTATTTCGTTACGCATTGCTGGTAGAGCTGTTGATGTACGTGTATCAACCATGCCGTCGAGTCATGGCGAACGTGTTGTATTACGTTTACTTGATAAAAATCAGGCTAAGTTAAACTTAGTTGATTTAGGCATGACAGACAGTATTCGTATTCGATTTGATCGCCTGATTCATCGCCCCCATGGCATTATCTTAGTAACCGGACCAACAGGCTCAGGTAAGAGTACCACCTTATATGCTGGCCTGACTGACTTAAATACGAACGATCGGAATATCCTAACCGTTGAAGATCCGATTGAATATAACATTGATGGTATTGGCCAGACACAGGTTAATAGTAAAGTCGATATGACTTTTGCTCGAGGGCTACGAGCTATTTTACGTCAGGATCCTGATGTAGTGATGGTGGGTGAGATTCGAGATTTAGAAACGGCACAAATATCTGTTCAAGCAAGTTTGACCGGTCACTTGGTGATGTCAACTCTCCATACCAACACGGCAGTAGGTGCCGTCACTCGTTTGCAAGATATGGGGGTTGAGACATTCCTCCTTTCTTCGAGTTTACTGGGGGTGCTAGCACAGCGCTTAGTGCGAACATTGTGTGAAGAATGTCGTGAAGAGCATGTAGCCGATGCCAGCGAGTTAGCCATTTTAGGGCAAACCGATCCTAATACTACCATTTATCGTGCGACAGGATGTGAGCACTGTAATTATACAGGCTATCGTGGCCGTACAGGTATTCATGAATTATTAGAAGTGGATGATACGGTCCGTGAAATGATTCATTCAGGGGCTAGTGAGTTTGATGTTGAGCGTTATGCCCGTACACATAGCCCAGGCATTCGCAGTGACGGTGTCTCTAAAGTGCTTGCCGGTATTACTTCATTAGAAGAAGTGCTACGTGTAACACGCGAAGAGTAGGTGACTTGTGGCAGCATTTGAGTATAAAGCGTTAGATAAACGCGGTAAGGAAACAAAAGGGGTTATTGACGCGGATTCATCGCGCCAAGTACGTGCCCAGCTGCGTGAAAAGCAGTTAATGCCAATTGATGTAAAACAAGTAGCCAGTGCCAGTAATAAGCAAGGCAAGGCGCAGTCAAGGCATAAAATCAGCACCGCGGATTTAGCATTAATTACGCGCCAACTTGCGACGTTAATTCAGTCTGCTTTACCAATCGAAGAAAGCTTAAAAGCCGTTGCCGAGCAATGTGATCAGCCTAAGATTACATCTGTAGTAATGGCGGTACGAAGTCGTGTAGTCGAAGGCTATAGTCTGGCTGACTCAATGGCTGAGTTCCCGCAGATATTTGAGAAACTCTATACTGCCATGGTGGCTGCTGGTGAGAAGTCTGGGCATTTAGATGTTGTACTCAATCGCCTAGCGGATTACACCGAACAGCGTCAGGCAATGCGCAGTAAATTAATGCAAGCAATGATATATCCAACGATGTTGACTGTGGTTGCTATCGGCGTTATCGCCTTGTTATTAGCTTTTGTAGTGCCACAGGTGATTGAGCAGTTTGCTCACATGGGGCAAGAGTTACCGTGGGCCACTCAATTGTTGATTATTTTGAGTGATGGCGTGCGTGATTATGGATTGATTTTTATTGGCTTGCTGATAACGGCAGTAGTCGTTTTTAAGCAATCACTAAAGAGACCGGATTTTGAACTAAAAGTCCATCATAAGCTCTTAAATATAGCGCTGATTGGTAAAGTGGTTCGCGGAGTAAATACGGCACGGTTTGCGAGAACTTTAAGTATCTTAACCTCATCGAGCGTGCCCTTATTGGAAAGTATGAAAATTTCAGCCCGAGTACTTGCGAATCGCCATATGGAAGAGCAAGTGATGGTCGCGGCTAATTATGTGCGAGAAGGTTCAAGTTTACGTGCCGCATTACAGCAAACTAAATTGTTTCCACCCATGATGTTACACATGGTGGCATCAGGAGAGAAAAGTGGTGAGTTAGAGCAAATGCTTGGACGCGCTGCAGATAATCAAGATCGAGAGTTTGAAGCGATTGCTAATATGACCTTAGGTGTGTTCACCCCTGCCATCGTTGTCTCCATGGCAGTTATTGTGTTTTTTATTGTGATTGCGATTTTACAACCTATTTTAGCCCTGAATACGTTAGTTGGCTAAAGCGGAATAACAGATTTTTATTTAATTTATTGATTGATGCTAGAGGAAAATATGCAGCAGAAACGACGTAACCAAGCAGGTTTTACACTTATTGAAATTATGGTTGTTATCGTAATTTTAGGTATTTTAGCGGCGATGGTCATGCCAAGTGTTTTAGGCAACAAAGATAAAGCACAACAACAAAAAGTGATTTCAGATATCACGACCCTAGAAGGGGCGATGGATATGTTTAAGTTAGATAACAACCGTTTCCCTACGACTGATCAAGGCTTAGAAGCGTTGGTTAGCAAGCCTGAAATGGATCCTGTGCCACGTAATTACCCACAAGCTGGGTACATTAAGCGTTTACCGAATGATCCTTGGGGTAATCCTTATTTGTTATTGAGTCCGGGTGAAAATGGTCAGTATGATATCTTTTCTGCAGGCCTAGATGGCGAAGAAGGGACTGATGATGATATTGGCAACTGGAACATGCATGATTTAGCAGAACAAGAATAGACTTATTGTGCTTGTGTTTAACATCGCCATACCTGCTAGAACCAGGTCGTTAAAGCAATCTGGTTTTACGCTGATAGAAGTCATGCTTGTTGCTCTGTTAATGGGCCTGGCAGCGACGGCGGTAATGTTTGCGGTGGACAGCAGTGGTCCACAAAAAAAGCTCAAGCGTGATACGCATAAACTAGCCGCTTTAACGCAATATGCGCTTGATCGTGCAACACTTACTTCACGTGATTTTGGTATTGTTTTTAATGGTCATAAGTACCATTTCGTTGAGTTGGTTGAGCAGCGTTGGCAAGCTATTGATGATAAAACACTCGCTGAGCAACAACTTCAAAATGGTATAGTCGCATTGGAAGTCGAAGGCTTTATGTGGCTGCCAGAGCAACAAGACTTTTCATCGAGTGAACTGTTTCAAGATCGTGAGGTGGATAGAGAGCTTGATGAAAAGGAAAAGCAACATATACCTCAGGTATTGGTGTTATCTTCAGGAGAGTTAACTCCCTTTAAGGCTACCTTACGCATCAGCGATGATAATGCACGTTTTTTAAGTCAAGAGCAGCAAGATTATCGCGTATCATTAACCGCAGACTCATTAGGGCTGATCACGGTAGGAGATGGTAATGAAAAGCCGTAACCAACGTGGAATGACGCTTATTGAGGTGATGGCTGCACTGGCTATCTTCGCACTTGCAGCACTTTCAGTCGTTAATGTGGCAAGTGAACATATACGTTCATTATCCTATCTTGAACAAAAGACGATGGCACAGTGGCTAGCTAATAATCATTTAGTGGATGTACAATTAGACACTACGTTTCCTAGCTTAGGTGTAAAGCGAGGTGAAGTCGAACTTTCAGGGAAAAAATGGTTTTGGCTACAGCAAGTTGAAAAAACTGATGATCCACAATTTCGCTCGGTGAATATACGCTTATTTGCTGAAGAAGAGTCGACCAATGCTTTGGCTGATTTAACTACTTTTGTGGTGAAGAAATGATGGGTACTTCACGCAGAAAAGGCTTCACTTTAATAGAGATTTTAATCGCAATCGCCATCTTTAGTATGATTGGTTTAGCATCATCACAGGTCCTATCATCGGTATTACGCAGTAATGAAGCTTCAATAAAGGCATCTCAACGTATTACTACTATGCAACGTGCTTATCAAATTATGCAGCGTGATTTCATGCAAATGGTTGCTCGTGGTAATCGGGTTGGGGGGGAAGAGCCAAATAAAACATTTCTTGTGGCTGGTGAACGTGTCATCGATAGTGAAGATGATGGTATCGTCTTTTCTCGTTTAGGATGGCGTAACCCTGCTCAGTTATTTCCTCGGGGGAATGTGCAGGCAATGGGCTACCGACTTCGTGAAAATAAGTTAGAGCGCCTGTATTATTTATACCCTGACCCTGCGTTAGGTGAGGAACCACAGGTGAGTGTGATCCTTGATGATGTTGAAGGGTTGAAATTTCAATACTATGACAACAATAAGTGGCTCAAAAAATGGGATAAGCAAGCATTACCGCAAGGAGTCAAAGTCATATTCACCACTGAAAGGTTTGGCCAAGTACAGTGGCAGTTTTTAGTCACCGGTGGTCATGATGTTTAAACGTTTACAGCCGCAGCGAGGTGTTGCTTTAATAACGGTGATGTTGGTGGTTGCATTGGTTGTTATTATTGCGGCGAATATGACTGGTCGATTACACTTATTACTAAGTCGCAGTATCAATCAGCAGGCTTATCAGCAAGCAATGTGGTCAGCATTAGCAGGTGAACAACTGATTTATAAAGTCCTTGAGCAAGACTACAAAGACGATAAAACCAAGGTTCATTTAAAGCAATTATGGGCACGTGAAGGTATGGTTGTACCTCTAGGTGCAGGCTCACTATCAGGTGCTGTTCAGGATTTACATAGCTGCTTTAATTTAAACGCCTTGGTACAAGCGGCCCCCTCAAGTGGCCCCGTTAAAGAGTCATTAGCCCAACGGCAATTTGAACACTTATTATTGGCGATCGGCTTAGATAGCTATCAAGCAGAAATGGTGCAAAATCGCGTTAAAGACTGGGTGGACAGTGACAAGCAAATCACCGGTGGCCTTGGTGCTGAAGACGATAGTTATAGCAGTAAGCAATTGCCGTATTTGACCGCAAATAACAGTATGGTCGATGTATCTGAACTCAGAGCGATAGAAGGTGTAACAGCGGCAATCTATCGATTGATTCGGCCGTATGTTTGTGTACTTCCTGAACAAGAATTAGCGATTAATGTGAATACTATATCAGCAGACCAAGCGCATCTTCTCGTTGGTTTGTTTGAGGGTAAATTAACCTTAAATGATGCTCAGGCCTTAATCGGCAATCGTGATGATGAGGGTTATGATGATGTGGCTGATTTTTGGGGGACTCCTCAAATTAGTGCTATCACTGACGTTAACGCTGATATAAAAGAGCAATTACAGATCATCAGCAATAATTTTCAATCCGTATTGACCTTTACTGTTGATGAGCACAATTTTACGTTAGCTAGTACCTTTACTCGTAATGCAAAAGGCGAATTGGCAGTGACGCAACGCCAGTTTGGGCAAAATGATTAAGATGATGTTGGAGAATATAGAGTGAGCGAACGATTAGTTATACGCTTAGGTGGCCAGCAACAACAGCCAGTTAACTGGGTGGTGTTCTCTGATAAAGATCAGGAAATTATTGCATCGGGGCAACTTAATGATGCAGCTGAGCTAGATAACTTAACTGAGCAGGCCAAGGGGCGTACTGTGCAAGTGCTAGTGTCTGGTGGTGAAGTTAATTACTTTGAAGTTGAGTTACCAAAAAGTAATCGACGCCAAGCACTCAAAGCTATTCCATATATGTTGGAAGATGATTTAGCAACCGATGTTGAGTTATTGCACTTTGTTTATCCTCCTGCAGAAGGGGATAAGCAGGGCGTGTATGTCTGTGCTAAGCAGCAAATGGTGCAATGGGTTGATTGGTTAGCTCAGGCTGGGCTGGTGGTTAATAGCATGAGTGTTGATTATCTGGCTTTACCTTATAATGATAACGCTGGTCTTAGTGCATTGCAGTTAGGTCAAGACCTGTTATTCAGGCAAACTGCTACCCAAGGTTGCACTATTGATTTGCAGTGGAGCGACGTCTACATACAGCGTATTACTGCACCTCTGGAGGCTGAGCAAAGATTACAAGTGGCTAACTATGGAGTAGATCAAGTAATAGAGAGCGACAAGGTGGATTGGCAAGCTCAAACATTACAGATGCCTATGCAGTTATTAGCCTGTGGTATACAAGCAAACCCGGTTAATTTTTTAGTGGATGAGTATGCGCAAGAAAAAGAGCAGCCTATCACCTTTCAGCTATGGCGCCACGTGGCTGTAGTGGGTGTAATTGCGTTACTACTTATTTTTGTCGAACAGTTTTTTCGTGCGCAAAAATTGGAACAGCAAAGTGTTCAACTTAAACAACAATCTGAAGAGATTTATCGACAGTTAAACCCAGGGGTTAAGCGGGTTATCAAGTTAAAAAGTCAAATGAGAAAGCAACTTGGTCAACTCTCAGGCGGTAGTGGCGATATGCAATTGAGTAATATGCTAGTTACTTTGAATAAGGCTTTCAAGCAAGTACCGACGATAAAACCTGCGTCAATAAAATTTGACGCACGTAGAAAAGAGCTGAGGTTACAAGCTGAAGGTGATAGCTATCAGCAATTAGAAGAGTTTAAACGTGTGTTGGTAGGAGAATACTCTGTCACATCTGGCGCAATGAATAATACGGGCAGCAAAGTCACCGCTGCATTGACGATGAAGGTAGCATCATGAAGCAATGGTTTAACGGTTTAGATCAACGTGAGCAGAGACTTGTTTCACTCATGGGGCTAGTTATCTTCATCGCGGGTATTTTCTTTCTTGTATATCAACCATTACAGCAACGTTTAGTTAAAGCTGAACAAGCGGTAAAGCGTGAGAGCCAATTATTAGAATGGGTTAAAACCAACGCAGATCGTATTATCAGCTTACGTGCTGCTGGTGGTGTTAATGTTCAAAGTAGCAATTTACCTTTACAGCGAGTGATTAATAATTCATCGCGCCAATATAGCTTGGTTGTCAACAGGTTACAGCCGCAGAACAACAAACTTCAAGTGATGATTGATAAAGCTGAATTTAGCGTACTATTGCAGTGGATAGAGACATTACAGCTAGAGTATGGACTAACGGTTGATGTGGTTGATTTTCGTAGCGATGGCTTACCTGGTTTTGTTAAAACACGCTTGGTAGTGAGTAAATAACAATGAAGAAAATAGTTGGTTATATTATTGCTTCCGCCGTTGTTTATTTCGTATTTTTAATCTCGATTATGCCTGCAACAGCCGTATTGCCATGGGTGAAACTGCCTCCACAAATAAAATTGGGTGCCGTATCTGGCTCGATTTGGCAGGGGCAAGTGAGTTCACTGAGTTATCAAGGGTTAACAGTTGCACCGATACATTGGAAATTAGCCCCATTGTCGCTTGTATCGGCTTCAGCTCAGCTTGATATTAAGTTAGGTAGCCGTCAAAGTGAGATTCAAGGGGCTGGTCAGCTGACTGTAAAGCACAATGAAATTCTGATTGACGGTCTGACATTACAAGCGCCTATTGAACAGTTAACTCGAGTTGTCGCATTACCTATGGGGCTTAGTGCGTCTGGGAGAGCAAATCTAGACGTGTCTGCTTATCATTATACTGGCCTTTGGTGTCAAGAATTGAATGGTCAATTGAACGTTAATGAGTTGGTAGTATCGAGTGGTTTTGGCCAGGTTGATGTCACACGCGCACAGGCTAAACTTGGTTGTGACCAAGGAAACTTAGTGGCTAAGTTAGTGCCGAATACAAATAGCTTAGGAATTAAACTTGATGCTACTCTGGATAAAAGTCAACGATTGACTACGACAGGTTTCATTAAGCCGCCCGCAAATGCCCCGAAAGATTTTGTTAATTTATTAAAATTTATGGGGCAGCCTAACCCTAATGGACAATATCTAATTAACTACACGATGGCACTATAGGAACATCGACGATGTGGAGCGATCATGGATAAACCCAATCAATTACCTGAAATTTTATCGCTTAGTGTAAGTGCACAAAGCCGTTTATTTACGATTGAACAGGTAGAACTCAAGTTTTCTAATGGCGTTGAACGCCAGTATGAGCGCATGCGCAGTGGTGGGCATGGTGCCGTGATGGTTGTTCCTTTACTCGATGAAAAGACGATGTTATTAATTCGAGAGTATGCTTGTGGTACCCATACTTATGAATTGGGCTTTGTTAAGGGGTTAATTGACCCCGGAGAAACGCCTGAGCAGGCAGCAAACCGTGAGCTACAAGAAGAAATAGGTTATGGAGCCTCTAAGTTTACTAAACTTAAGTCATTGGCAATGGCCCCTACTTATTTTGGCTCCACAATGCATATCTTTATTGCTGAAGAGCTGTATGAGCAAAGGCTTGAAGGGGATGAGCCTGAGCCACTAGAGGTTGTTCAATGGCCGCTCGCGGGTATAGACAACTTAATGGTACAACAAGACTTTAATGATGCTCGATGTGTTGCCGCATTACTGATGGCGCAAACAAGATTAGCCATTTAATTAGGGGGCTCTTATGGATTTATGTGAATTAACACTAGCAGTGGAAAAGATTGCCCGCCAAGCTGGGGCCGAGATCAAGCGCTGTTATGATGCTGGTCAGTATGAATCTTATACCAAAGGGGACGAGTCACCAGTAACTAGTGCCGATTATGCTGCCAATGACATTATTTGTGCTGAGCTTTTAAAGCTTGCCCCTACAATTCCTATTGTGTCCGAAGAGTCAAAACCTGAGGCGATTGCTAATCGTCAACAATGGTCACGCTATTGGTTAATCGACCCGCTTGATGGTACTCAAGAATTTGTGGCAGGCAGTGGCGATTTCACCACTGTTATTGCGCTGATTGAAAATAATATTCCTGTTATTGGTGTGATATACGCACCAATACATGATCGTTGTTACTTGGCTTCATTGGGTAAAGGCGCATTTAAGCGGGAAGGTAATGAACTTATTCCCATTAAAGTCAATGATAACGCAAATGAGGGTATTTCTATTGCGGTCAGTTTGCGTCAGAGTAAAGAGACCGTACTTTCAAGGGTTTCTGCCGACTATGAATATCGATTGGTTCCAATGGGGAGTGCAACGCTTAAGGCGGGGTTAGTTGCTGAAGGCGGTGCGGATATTTATATGCGAGTGGGTCCTACTGGTGAGTGGGATACCGGGGCTGCTCATTGTATCTTAACTGAAGCGGGTGGTGATATTACTGATCTGTCTTTGAATCGTTTGACCTATAATTTAAGAGATACTTTAGCAAATCCCAATTTTGTTGTAACTGGTCATCAGAGCTTCCCTTGGTCTAAAATAATAATTGCGGAAGATAAATAAATTTGTAATGTAGATCAAGTTTGTATCCTTAAAGCGCGTTTATGATTGGCTTATTGAAATTAATCAGTTCGGAGTCTTAGCATCAGAAATGACTCGTGTACTAATTTAGTGAGGTAGGTATGGAGCAATTACAAAATATTCGTCAGCAGTTAATTCAAATGCAGCAAGAGCTATCCGATAAATTAGAACGGATTGTTAACCATATAACTACTGAGGCTAACTCCGATTGGTCTGAGCAGGCTCAAGAACGCGAAAATGATGAAGTTATCGATGCGCTTGGTAATGAAATGCGCCGCGAATTAAAACTAGTGAACCTCGCGCTACATCGCATGAAAGAGGGTGAATACGAGTTTTGTGAAGACTGCGGTGAAACAATCAATATCGAGCGCTTAAAAGTATTACCGTATACTCAACATTGTATTAAGTGTGCGAGTAAAGCGAGCTAAATAAACGATACTCATAAAAAAAGGCAATCATTGATTGCCTTTTTTGTATCCTCTCGTAAATTAGAATAGACGGTTTAGGCCATTAAGTGCCGCTACTCGATAGGCTTCTGCCATGGTTGGATAGTTAAATGTCGTATTGACGAAATACTCGATGTTATTACCTTCACCTTTCTGTTCCATGATTGCTTGCCCGATGTGAACGATTTCAGAAGAGCGTTCGCCGAAGCAATGGATACCAAGAATTTGTTTTGTTTCTCGGTGAAATAATAGTTTCAGGAAGCCTACATTAATACCACCAATTTGTGCGCGTGCGAGGTGTTTAAATTGGGCTCGTCCAACTTCGTAAGGGACTTTCTGCTCCGTTAGTTCCTGTTCGGTTTTACCAACTGAGCTAATCTCTGGGATAGTATAAATACCGGTTGGAATATCACGAGTTAGCTGTTCTTCACAATTACCACTGGCCATGGCTTTTGCTGCAATTCGTCCTTGATCATAGGCTGCACTCGCAAGAGAAGGGTAGCCTATGACATCGCCGACTGCGTAGATATTGTCAACACTCGTTTGGTAGTGGGAGTTCACTTTTACTTGCCCGCGAGAGTCCGCTTCAAGCCCAATGTTATTCAGCTTTAGTTTATCTGTATTACCCGTTCGACCGTTGGCAAATAATAAACAGTCTGCCCTCATTTTCTTACCAGACTCAAGGTGTACGATGACACCATCTGCCGTCTCTTCGATTTTTTCGTAGGATTCACTATGTCGGATCACCACACCACTATTCCAGAAGTGGTACGATAACGAATCAGTGACTTCAGCATCGAGAAATGACAATAAGCGGTCACGAGTGTTGACTAAATCGACTCGGACACCAAGGCCACGAAAAATTGAAGCGTACTCTGACCCAATAACACCTGCACCATAAATGATAATGCTTTTAGGTTGGTGGTCTAAAGATAAAATAGTATCACTGTCGTAAATTCGTGAGCTATTAAATTGAACGTCTGCAGGGCGATAAGGGCGTGAACCTGTAGCTATGACAATTTGATCGGCGCTAATATACTCTTTTTCGTTATTATGATTTACTTCAATAATTTTATTGGTGACAAAACTGGCTTCGCCGTTATAAATTGGACACTGATTACGGTAATAGAACCCTTGTCTTAGCTTTACTTGATCTTTAATGACACGCTCAGTGTGCTTGAGGATACTTTGAAATGTCATCTTCTCACCGAGACCATTTCCAATATCGAATCCGCCTTTTTTAAATTCAACAATACGCGATACAGAATGACGTAATGCTTTTGACGGGATCGTTCCCCAGTGAGTACAGCCCCCTCCAACATCATGAGCTCGTTCTATAACGGCAACGGTTTTCCCTTGTTTTGAAAGGCCCATTGCAGCTCCTTCACCACCAGGGCCTGTGCCGATAACAATGACATCGTAATGTGCAGAAATAGTTACATTGACGTTCTTTTCATTATCTATTTTATTCTTTTTGTTTGTCACCGACGTTATTCCTTTTATTCTTTTAATAGTTAAATACTACCTTGTGAAAGCTGAAAGCACCATGGCCTTAGCTATACTAGTAGTGATACGAGGGTTAGACCTTTGTATAGTTTTTTTGAATCGAAGTTATAATAAACAGTTGACTTTATATTGTTATGTTATAGCATCGTCGGGTTGTAATGTTATAACGTTTGGTGTATGAGATGTTTAAAAAGAGTTTAGTATTAACCGGTATGTTGGCTGGTGGTTATTTTGTTTCTGCGGGTGTTGCTGCTGAGGCGAACACTTCAGACAAAAAAAAGTCTGCAGAGCAAATTGAAACCATTGAAGTGAAATCCAAAGCGCATCTTTTGCGTAGTGACTTAGACTCTTTGATTTCCTCAACATTAGTGGAGCGCGAGCAACTTGATATTATGCAAGCAAGCAGCTTGGGTGAAACACTAAAAACCATTCCTGGTGTACATTCAAGTTATTTTGGTCCATCGTCTTCTAGTCCTGTTATCCGAGGCCTAGATGGCCCTCGTATTAAGGTCATGCAAAACGGTTTAGATGGGGGAGATGCGTCACGTAGTGCGCCTGATCATCAAGTCAGTAGTGAGTCTAGTACTGCGCAAGAGATTGAAGTATTAAGAGGGCCTGCAACACTACTTCATGGTAGTGGTGCCATTGGTGGTGTTGTTAATGTTGTCGACCAACGTATTCCGCAAGCACTTGTAGATGAAACAAGCACTGAATTAAGTGCTAGCTTTAATTCTGCGAATAAAGAAAAGAATGCAGCTTTTAAAGTGCTTACTGCTCAAGGTGATATTGGTTTGTATGTCGACGGCTTCGTTCGTGATGCTCAAGAAATGCAAACCCCATCATTTTACCTTCACGAAGAGCATGAGCATGATGACCACGAAGAACACGAGCATGATGACCACGAAGAGCACGGGCATGATGACCACGGCCATGATGAAGATAAAAATACCAAGTTAGACCATATAGAAAATAGCCAAGCTAAAAGCTCTGGCCTTACCTTTGGTACTAGTTACATTACTGATAAGCAAGTGACAGGTATTTCGGTCGGTTTCATTAAATCAGAGTATGGCTTAATTGGTCATGAGCATGATGAGCATGATGAGCATGATGAGCATGAGCATGATGAGCACGAGCATGATGAGCACGAGCATGAACATGACGAAGCCTTGCCTATCGCGAAAACTGAGCAATATCGAGTGCAGTTTTCAAGCCAATGGTTTAATCCATTTACAAATGTCAGTGAACTCTCGTTAAAAGCAGCCTATACGGATTATCAATTACAAGAAATTGAACACGGGCATGTGGCAACACAAATCGACACCTTAAATAGTGAAGCTAAATTACAGTTAACGCATCAATGGCTT
Organism: Psychrobium sp. 1_MG-2023; assembly: GCF_030689115.1. NCBI lineage: Bacteria > Pseudomonadati > Pseudomonadota > Gammaproteobacteria > Alteromonadales > Shewanellaceae > Psychrobium > Psychrobium sp. 1_MG-2023. The sequence continues at coordinate 22,709 of NZ_JAUYVJ010000023.1, forward strand.
CCAGAATGGGAAGGTATTGCAGGTATTCATTACTTAAACAATGAAACGAATCCTGTGGGAGAAGAAGCTAATTCGCCAAGCACAATAACGGAATCTTGGGCATTGTTCTTAACTCAAAAACGTCAAATTGATCAGGTTGAACTACATGTTGGTGCACGAATTGAGCAGGTTGATATCACCCCTGATCTAGAGTTAGCTGGTGCAGTAGATAATGTACAATTCACACCAGCAAGTTTCTCAGCAGGTATGAGCTGGCAGGTGAATAAACAGCACCAATTATTAACAAATCTAAGTCATAGCCAGCGGGCACTTAGTGCAAATGAATTATTTTCGTTTGGGGAGCACTTAGGTACAGCTTCTTTTGATGTTGGCGTATATTTTAATATGGCGTCAGAGCATGATGATGCTTTGCTAATACCAAGCTCTGATTATAATAAGCTTGAGACTGAAGACGCTACGACGATTGACTTAGGCTGGCGTTATGACGGTGATAAAGTCGTTATAGCTGCGTCACTATTTTATAGTGAGGTTGATAATTTTGCATATCAGGCACTTTCACCATTACATAATGATCATGGTTTGCCGATATATGAATATCAGCAGGATAATGTAGTGTTAAAGGGTGGTGAATTACAGTTAAGTTACTTCCATAATGATCATTTAACCCTGACCAGTTTTATCGATTACACTGCTGCGGAGTTAGAAGAGTCAGGGGAGTATTTACCACGTATTCCACCGATGCGCTTTGCAACGCAGATGAATTATGAACATCAAGATTGGCACTTTAACTTGTTAGCCAGCTATTATGCGAAACAGTCTGATGTTGCTCATTTAGAAGAGCCTACAGATGCATATACACTAGTAGATCTAAGTATTTATAAGCATCAGGCGTTGGTGACAGGTCAATTAAAGTATTACTTAAAGCTTAGTAATATTTTTGATGAAAAAGCCAATGTGCATAGTTCATTCTTAAAGGAGCAAGCACCATTGCCTGGCGTCAGTGCTAAAGTTGGTTTGCGCTGGAGCTTCTAAAGATACTGCAGTGAGTTAGTCGCTAGTTACATAGCAGGCGGCTAACTCATCTTTAGTGCTGTCGGTAGGGTTAATTGATGGTAATAATTACAGTATCTTTTAAATCTTTTTTCTTAGCATTTAATGCAGCTAAATCCGTAATCGATACTCTATTCTTGCGGTATTTATTAATATAAACAGCAGTATTCATTGCATCATATCGCGCAGCAAAATTGGCTATATTCTCACCATTACATTCTAACTTATTGGCTACAGTTTTGTCTTTTAAATGATACTCCTTGATCTTTTCTCTGTAACCTCTCAGATCACCACTTACGGCTTCAACGCATAACTTTGTTCCTGGTGCATCATTCCCAGGGATAAATTGGTAGGTAGTTGCTGCTGCGTTGTAAGATGTAGCGATAATAGCTGAAGCCAATGCAATATTTAAGATTTTCATATATTTCTCCAAATACATTTGATGATTAAGTTAGCCAAATCCTGGCCACAATATGTTCATTTTTTAACAGTACTTAATAAGTGGTTGTTACTGTGTTTTTCTCTCAGTAATAATGAGTGCTAAATGTAAAATTTTATGAATGCTTAGGTGAATTTAAATGTACCTATTGTGACTTGTTAGTCGTTGTAAGTTGGTGATCATTGGGTGGTTTTATAGTGATGCTAGGCTTTAATAAACCTGCTATCGACTGCAAGTCTGACATGATTTGTAACATTGGCTTTAAAATATTAATGGTTAAATGGGAGTTTTTGGAAGGCTAGGGACTTTGCTAGCTAATTTTTAAATACCTCTTAAATAAAAAACGGCCCATAAATGAAGGGCCGTTCGGGCTTTTATATAAATCACTTTTTTGAATATTAATTCACTGTGACAATGATAACTTCAGTGTCAGAGGTTTGTGGACTTTTATTCGCTGCAAGATCAGTAATTGTCACTCTATTTTTGCGGAATTTATTGATATGTGCGGCGGTTTTTAGCGCGTTGTATCGCTCTGCGAAACTTGCGACATTTTCGCCATTACAAGTAAGATTATTGGCTATACGTCTATTATTGAGACGATGGCTACGCATCTCGCTTCTATAGCCTTTCAGATCATTACTTCCTGCTTCAACACACAGCTTTGTGCCAACTTCATTATTGCCTGGGATAAATTTATATGTAGTCGCTGTTACTGCCATAGAAGAGAGAGTCAAACTGGTTATTATTGCTAATTTTAGAATGCCCATTGTATTTCTCCAGATTATTTATTTCTGACGTTGAACCTACAACATTTTAGATATGGCTATCCATAGTGTCCTTGCTCAGTCTACTAATAAGTGCACTGTACTGTGATTTCCTCTCACTATATTTTTATGCCAAATGTAAGATTTTATTTTTTATAATGATGCTTAAATATTGCTGTTTATTTAAACAAAAAAACTAATTGATTGAATAGATGAAGATTATCTTATTTACTGATTGAGTTTTGTGGCGGTAATGATCATATGTCATGACATGATTTGTAACATCAGAAAGAAAAACTGACATACATAGGCTAAATTTAAATGAGATAGTGATATCAAGATCATGTGTAGACGTGACTAGGTGGCAAGGATATCTTATGAATTCAGAGTATTATATTTCACACAATTACGTTAATGTTAATGACATTGCTTTAATGGCTTCGCTTGCTGAGCGGATAAAATTGAATGATCGCCATGCCGAGTGTGAGCTAATCAATAGCTTTTCAGCTTATTTAATGTCGTTTATTCATTCTAAGTTAAATGAAGAACAAATCAGTCTAGATATCTTCCAAGAAACCTTTACGCAAGTGATTATTAAGCTACGGCAGGGTAAATTATTAAAACCAGAGGCATTGAAATATTACATTACATCGACAGCTTCTCACTTAATTTATCAGGCAATAACATATAGGACAATTGTCCAATATAATGAAGATAATGAGAGTATTGATAGTCTACAAGATAATGGCATGAGTGGTTTTGATTGCGTGGTGACTGATGATAATACGCGATTATTAACCAATGCTATTGATTCATTGCCTACCGAGCGCGATAGGCAACTCTTAACTAGCTATTTTTTACATCAACAAGAAAAGAAAACGGTTTGTGATCAACTTAATTTAACTTCGTCCCAATTTGATCGCGTTTTATTTCGGGCAAAATCACGGCTTAAGGAAGTCATTACCTTAGAATTTGATGATTACATTAATTAAAGCCGATTAAGCTAGCCAGTCCAATACTTGGCGAATAATTCAGGGTACGTTTTTTTCACTAAGCGAGCTTTGTCTTTGAAGCGCTTCCCTTGTGGTTGTGTTTGACCAGAGGGGACGAAAGGTAGCTCTTGCTCGGTACGGTTTTCGTACAGTTGTCCTGCGATTAAGTCATATTCATCAAGGTAAGGGTTAGCGTACTCATCTTTCTGGTGAATCTCTAATTTCGCTAAACTATCAGGGTTGGCTAGTGCTTGTTCAAATATTGTTTGGCCCCGTGAAATTAACCAACACCTAAACTCAGCAAAGGCGAACTCACTATTACAGCCAGCAATAACAAAGGCGGCTCCCCATAGATCCCAAGTATATGCCTGGCGCATCTTTTGATTAAAAATTTTATCAAACGCTGCTAATTCCTCATTGCCAAGAGGTGTCAATTTCTCTGTTAAGCTATTTGCTAAGTGGTCTGAGTCGGCTAGAGGGTCAGTAGTACTAACAAGTTGCCAAAACTGTAATTCGGTCATAAAGTGATACGCTAAACATAGTTCAATAATGTGTGCTCTAGTGTATCACTTTATTACTAACAACTCGATGCAGCTTCAATGACTTGCTGTCTAAACCAAATATGACTGGCATCGTGATGCAATAGAGGGCTCCAGATCATTTTTAGTTCAATATCTGGGATTTCAAAAGGAGGAGCTAGGCTAGTATAATGGGGATCGTCTTCAAAACGCATAGCTGCTTTGCTAGGAAGTGTTGCAATGAGCTGGTCTTGTTGAGTCAGTTGGATCGCTACATTGTAATTACGAGTGAAGACCTTGATGGTTCGTTTTTCACCAATTTTAGCCAATGCTTCATCAACCCATCCAAGTTTTTGAACATCTTTAGGATCCATACCCACGCCGACACCAAACCCGGTCTTAGAAACCCAAATATGCTTAGCTCTGAGGTAACTTTGTAGTCCAAAGCGATTAACCATAGGGCTATTTGCTGCTAACAAGCAGGTAAATGAATCACGCCAAAGGGTTTTCTGGTGAAAAGATTGTGGCAACTCCTCAAAGCGATTTATCGCCATATCAACCTTGCCGGCTTCAACATCATGAAAGTTAATATCGCTTGGTGTCATGATATCAATGCTAATGTGCGGTGCGATTTTACTTATGTTGCTCAACAGGGTTGGTACAAGAGTTGAAGCTGCATAGTCACTGGCCATCAATCGAAATACACGATCACTGGTGGCAGGGTTGAAGTTATCTTCGTCTTGTAATGCTTCTTCTAGTTCTAATAAGATTTTACGAATCACAGGGGCTAAGGCTTGTGAGCGTTCAGTAGGTGCCATACCGTCAGAGGTGCGAACTAAAATAGGATCATTAAATAATGTCCTTAAACGTTTTAATCCATTACTCATGGCTGGTTGAGTAATGTTTAGTTGGTTTGCAGCTCGAGTGACATTTTTTTCTCGCAGTAATACATCGAGATAAATTAGTAAATTTAGATCGATCTTGTTTATATTCATGTTCTTAATACCTATGGGAAAACTATAAGTTACATGAATTATTAAAATATTTCCAATAATTATTAAAACGTGTGTTTGATTTGTTTTGTGTTGCTTTACTCCGTGTTTTATTAATGTCGAAAAGGGTCATTTTGATCTGCGTCAATATAAGGCATTGTTTTTAATTAGCTACTTAGGTCTACTTATTGTCATACTAAGGTTGTAGTTTGGTGTGGTGTGTTGTTCTTATGTTGTTAATTTGTTAAGTTATTCATCGTGTGAATGTCGGTAATAAAATATATAAAGTTATTTTATGGTGTGTTTTAGGGCTAATATTTGTCTGTCCGAAGCGGTATATTGTTTCAACCACTTCAAAATATTTGATATTTAAAACACAATGTAAGGATTATTGCTATGTCTAATTACAAAAGAGAAATTGATAACGTTGCAACGGTTTGTCAACAAGAAGGTAACGCGTGGAGCGCAATCAATCCTGAATCTGTAGCTCGTATGAGACTGCAAAATCGTTTTAAAAATGGATTAGATATTGCTCGCTACACAGCTGATATCATGCGTCGTGATATGGAAAACTATGACAACGATACATCTAAGTACACGCAATCACTAGGTTGTTGGCATGGCTTTATCGGTCAGCAAAAGATGATTTCTATCAAGAAACATTTTGAAAACAACACTGATCGTCGTTACCTATACCTTTCAGGTTGGATGGTTGCAGCACTTCGTTCTGAGTTCGGTCCACTTCCTGACCAATCAATGCACGAAAAGACTTCTGTTGCTTCTCTTATCGGTGAGTTATACACCTTCTTACGTCAAGCTGATGCTCGTGAGTTAGGTGGCTTATTCCGCGAATTAGATGCAGCCCCAGAAGCAGAAAAAGCAGCTATCCAAGATAAAATCGATAATCATGTAACACACGTTGTGCCAATCATTGCTGATATCGATGCTGGTTTCGGTAACGCTGAAGCGACTTACCTAATGGCTAAGCAAATGATTGAAGCGGGTGCTTGTTGTATTCAAATTGAAAACCAAGTATCTGATGAGAAACAATGTGGTCACCAAGACGGTAAAGTAACTGTTCCACATTCAGATTTCTTAGCTAAAATTAATGCTGTTCGTTACGCTTTCTTAGAACTAGGTGTTGATAATGGTGTAATCGTTGCACGTACAGACTCACTAGGTGCTGGCTTAACTAAGCAAATCGCTGTAACAAATGAACCAGGCGATTTAGGTGACCAATACAATGCATTCTTAGATTGTGAAGAAGTATCGGCTGACCAAGTTGGTAACGGTGATGTAATTATCAAGCAAGACGGTAAATTAGTTCGTCCTAAGCGTTTACCAAGCAACTTATTCCAATTTAAAGAAGGTACTGGTGAAGCTCGTTGTATCTTAGACAGCATTACATCGCTACAAAACGGTGCTGATTTAATTTGGATTGAAACAGAGAAACCACACGTTCGTCAAATCGGCGGCATGATGGATGAAATCAAGAAAGTCGTACCTAACGCTAAACTTGTTTACAACAACTCGCCTTCATTCAACTGGACATTAAACTTCCGTCAACAAGTATTTGATGCAATGGCTGAAGCAGGTCAAGACGTATCAGCTTACGATCGTGACAAATTAATGAGTGTTGACTACGACAATACTGAATTAGCAACACAAGCTGATGAGAAGATCCGTACTTTCCAAGCTGATGCAGCACGTGAAGCTGGTATTTTCCACCACCTAATCACGCTACCTACTTACCACACTGCGGCGTTATCAACTGATAACTTAGCAAAAGAGTACTTCGGTGACCAAGGTATGTTAGGTTATGTTGCTGGTGTTCAACGTAAAGAAATCCGTCAGGGTATCGCATGTGTTAAACATCAAAACATGGCTGGTTCAGACATGGGTGATGATCACAAAGAATACTTCGCTGGTGATGCTGCACTGAAAGCGGCTGGTGAAGACAACACAATGAACCAGTTCTCTTAATCTTAAGAGTCTAAGTTCTAATAAAAAGCCCAGATAATTATCTGGGCTTTTTTGTGCCAGTCAGTTAGTGAGTTAATAATATGGTGAACCAATTAATCATGAGGATTGTTACGTCGTGCTTGTTCAGCGCGGTCAATCAAGTGACTTAATCGATTCGCAACGATACCTAAGTAACCATAGGCACAAGTAATTAAGCTTAGTGTGATAATGATAACGGCTAGATACCCTTGCCAACTAGTACCTTGCTGATGGTAAGAGAGTAAGCCAAGGCCAGAACAGAAGCTTAATAAACCACAAAAAAATACCCGCACACTACGTTGCGGGTTATTTCCTTGGCGATAAAGCCAATATTTCACTTGCTGTAACACGATACTTAGTAGTAAGAGTGTTCGCCAGCTTGGTGCTCAGTCATATCTTTAACACCTGTTAGCTCGTTCGCAAAAATTTCTAGCATTTCTTTTTCAATGCCTTCTTTTAATGTTACATCAACCATTGAACAACCGTTACAGCCACCGCCAAATTGTAGGATCGCGGTACCATTATCAGTAATTTCCATTAGTGTTACTTGGCCGCCATGGCTCGCCAACTTAGGATTAATTTCTGATTGAATAAAATAATCAACACGATCTACTAGTGGAGCATCTTCAGCTACTTTTTTCATTTTCGCGTTTGGTGCTTTAAGCGTTAGCTGTGATCCCATCTTATCGGTGACATAATCGATTTCTGCTTCGTCTAGATAAGGCACAGACTGCGCGTCAACAACTGCAGAGAAACCATTGTACTCAAATGATTTATCAGTCTCTTCAAATGCTTCTGGTGGGCAATATGACACACCACATTCTGCATTAGGTGTCCCAGGGTTTACAACAAAAACACGAATTGCCGTATTCTCTGGTTGATTGCTTAACAGTTCACAAAAATGACTCTGAGCTTGTTCCGAAATTGAAATCATAAGGTGCCTCAAAATTGCTATTAAAAATAATTCTGTTGTTGGTGCTAATGATATGGCTTGCCAAACAACTTGAACGTATACCTCATTCTATTATTTTTGCTGTATGAGATTTACTAAATGTGATGCTAACTAAACTCTGCTAATGAATAAATCATACTTATTCAATTAATCCGACAAGTTTGGTCAGGTTTTACTATTCTACCGCTAAATTGCATGTCGCGATAGAGTTTAAGTAGCTAGATAATGAGTTTATTCAAGTTGGGTTCGAGCTATTGTCCAGAATTGAATATCGACATCTTTGGCGCGTATTATGGTAGATGCGAGTTCGTGTAAGGTGCTTCCTGTGGTGTAAACATCATCCACTAGTGCAATGGTATGTCCTGTGATTGGTTTGGTGATACTGAATGCCTTATTAAGGTTATGCTGTCGTTGTTTAAACGTTAATGACACTTGTGCTTTTGTGTATCGATTACGTTGGCAGCAATCTAAGATGGGGATATTTAGTTTCTGGCTTAAACACTCGGCGATTAGATTTGCCTGATTAAACCCTCGTTGGTAGTGCTTTTTCCAATGTAATGGTACAGCAATCAAAAAGTCTGGCTTGTTAATGGTTTGTGCAGCCAACAGCTGAGTGATACGGCGGGCAAGTAGGTCTGCAACTTCGTGTGCGATTAATTGGTTATTGCGATATTTGAGTGCTGAAATTAATTCTTTAACAGGAGTTTGATAGGCTCCCGCCGTAACTAAGTGATATGCCGGTGGAGATTGTTGGCAGTTACCACATAGTTTATTATTACTCGTTAATGGTATCGCACAACCTAAGCATAAGTAATCCACATAGGGTAAGTCGGTTCTGCAGGTATTACATAAGTATTGTTGATAATGTTCAGTTGGATTGAGGCAAAGTAAACAGGCGTGAGGTAGTGCGTTACGCAGATAATTTACCCCTGCGTAAAACTTATTAAATGTTACACTGTTTCTGAATATTTTCATCCCACCAGTGTAGTCGAGGAAATTGTGACTGATCAGTTAAATGTTGAAGTGAGTGGTCAAGGGCCTGCGTTAGTTTTAATTCATGGCTGGGGCTTAAATGGGGCGGTATGGCATCATATTGTTGACACTTTGGCGTTGCATTTTGAAGTGCATGTTGTTGATCTTCCCGGTTTTGGTCATAGTAACCAAGTGCCTGTAAAGACTCAATTAAGTTGTTGGGTGGATATGATAGCAAAGCAAATTGATAAACCGGCGATATGGTTGGGGTGGTCCTTAGGTGGCCTAGTCGCAACGCAAGCGGCGACTCGCTACCCACAGCTAGTGAGCAAGTTAGTGACGGTAGCGAGCTCACCTAAGTTTGTAGCAGATGCCGATTGGCATGGGATTAAGCCTGATGTTCTTAACATGTTTCAATCTCAACTAAAAACGGACTTTGCGGTTACATTGGAGCGATTTTTAGCTATACAGGCCATGGGAAGCGAGTCTGCTAAGCAAGATATCAAGAACTTAAAAAGTATTCTTCAGCAACGTCCATTGCCCAATGAATCAGCGCTAAAAATTGGATTGGATTTATTAGATTCTGTTGATTTAAGAGAGCAATTAACCGACATTAAGCAGCCATTCTTAAGGATGTATGGCCGTTTAGATTCATTAGTTAGCCATCGAGCGATTAAAGCGATCGATCAGTTAGCACCACAGAGTGAGAAAGTCGTTTTTCAAAAAGCATCTCATGCGCCGTTTATTTCGCATCATCAAGACTTTATTGAAGAGTTACTCACATTTACCTTAAATAAAGTCGTTGACTCTTGATCTTAGAAAGATAAAAAGCTTCCTTTTTTATAAATAATGGTCAATAATTAATCATAACTATATCGTGGGATGAGGAGCGAATTATGGTAATCCAATCGGCCTTTGATTCTGGTGTTGCAGGTTTTCAAGCTGCCACTGAGCGTGCTTCTGAAAGTGCAGCTAATATAGCCTCTCAACAGACTGACAATATACAAGCGCGCAGTAGCAGTACTAATGTTGAAACTGAACAGGCAGTTCAAGAAACAAAACCTCTCACTGAAGAGTTGGTTAGTCTTAAAGTGGCTGAGCGAGAAGCACAAGTTGCAGCAAAAGTGATTACTACTGCCGATGAAGTGGTTGGTAGTCTTATTGATACTCGTGCTTAGGCATCGACCAATTACTCAGTGCTAGATGAATATTACGACGAACTACCCAAATGTGAGTTTGGTCACCACTAACCCCGCTACAGATAGTGTAGTGCGTGAGAGTGCTGTTCGTCCGATTGTTCCTGCCACAGAAGCATTAACCCAAGGTAATGCTGAGCCCCCAGTGGCTGGTGAGCGTGATAAAGCTCAGCCTGCGCCTATTTCTCCTTCGTTAAATCCTACATACGATCTTACAAATCCAAGCCTTCCCGAAAAAACGGATTCGACAAATCAAGAACGAGATGCTTCCGAGCAAGACCCAAATGGTCAAGAGCAATCTGCACAAGGGGAAGAGCAGCAAGGGGAGCAGCGAGGTCGCGAGGAACAAGAAGAGGGTAAACGAAACTCAGCTCAACCTAATGAGCGTTATACGGAAGAAGAACAGCAGCAAATTGAGCAATTAAAGCGACGTGACTCCGAGGTCGTTGCTCATGAACAAGCTCACGCAGCTGTCGGTGGTAAATATGCTGGCTCTCCAAGTTACTCGTTTCAAACGGGGCCAGATGGCAATAAGTATGCCGTCGGTGGTGAAGTCTCTATTGATACTTCGAAGATTCCCAATGATCCACAAGCAACGCTCTTAAAGGCACAGCAAATTAGACGAGCAGCCTTAGCTCCTGCCAGCCCTTCAGGGCAAGATCGACGTGTTGCAGCGCAAGCTACCCAGATGGCTAGTGAAGCGAGACAAGATATTCTTGCTGACCAACGACAAGCCAGTGAAGAGCGCCCTAGTTACCGTATTAATAACGAAGTCGAGTCAGACAGTTTTAACCGTCGTATTAGTCAAGCACAAGATCCTGCTTTTCAGCAAACGATCAAGAACCGCACTCAACATATTAATGCCTATTATAATCAAGCAAGCCAAGCACTTGAGCCTGCTCAATTACAACAACAAGTCTAACTGTATTATCCTTTTGATTTTTGTCCCGCTTGCTTAAATGCCTGCTGCATGGTGTTATGTTGAGGTGCCAATTTCACTGGGTGAGCAGCTGGTTTGTTGTGGCGCTGTGTGGGTTTATCCGTTTCTCTTGATGTTGGTTGGGCCTTTTTCTGTTGTGCATTAGCTGGGGTATCAGATTTCATCGATAAGGCGATACGTTTTCGAGCGACGTCTATTTCTGTAACCGTAACTTTAACAATTTGCCCAGCTTTTACGATATCACGAGGATCACTGACAAAATGGTCGGCGAGTGCTGAGATATGCACCAAGCCGTCTTGATGTACGCCAATATCCACAAAAGCACCGAAGTGAGTGACATTACTTACCACCCCTTCTAAGCGCATACCTTCATGTAAATCGTTAATTGTCTCAACACCTTCTTTAAAGGATGCTGATGTAAACTCAGGTCGTGGATCTCGACCAGGCTTTTCAAGCTCTTTGAGTACATCTTTAATAGTCGGTAAACCAAAGTTCGGATTTATAAACTGGTGTGGGTCGAGTGTATGTAGAGCAGTTGTATTGCTAATTAGTTGATGGGTCGTTAGTTGACAATGATTGGCAATTTCGTTGACTAACGAGTAACTTTCCGGGTGAACGGCTGAACCATCTAATGGTTGCTTGCCATCGGTGATCCTAAGAAAGCCAGCCGCTTGTTGGTATGCTTTAGGGCCTAGACGTGAGACTTTTAATAACTGACTGCGCTGTTCGAAGCGTCCGTGTTCATCGCGGTAAGCAACAATGTTTTTTGCTAATGTTTGGTTTAATCCACTGATACGTGAAAGAAGAGCAGGTGATGCCATATTAAGGTCAACTCCGACGGCATTGACACAATCTTCGATAACCTCATCAAGACGCTGTTCTAATTGAGTCTGGCTGACATCGTGCTGATACTGACCTACACCAATTGCTTTTGGATCGATCTTGACCAGCTCTGCAAGTGGATCTTGTAAACGCCTCGCAATAGATATCGCTCCACGTAATGAAACATCTAACTCTGGGAACTCCGCAGCAGCTAATTCGGAGGCGGAATATACCGATGCACCGGCTTCACTGACAATTATACTGGTGATGTTAAGTTGATGGAGCTTGTTGCAGTCTTGTACTAACTTGTTTGTTTCTCGAGAGCCAGTGCCATTACCAATGCTAACCAAAGTGACTCGATAGCGCTTGATTAACTTAGCGAGCTGTTCAATAGACTCTTGCCATTGATTACGCGGAGCGTGAGGGTAAATGGTGTCAGTGGCTAGAACTTTATTATTGCTATCAATAATTGCCAGCTTTACACCCGTACGAATACCAGGGTCTAACCCTAATGTGATTTGGTTGCCCGCAGGGGCAGCCATTAATAGATCATGTAAATTGGCAGCAAAGACATCCATTGCACTTTGTTGTGCATGAGCTTTTACCTTGTTAATTAGCTCCGTTTCTAGGCTCGGGTAAAGCTTGTTTTTCCAAGCCTTGGTGGCTGTGTCTGCTAACCATTGTCCTGAAGTCGATTGAGTATTTATTCTATGGTGGGCTAAAAGTATTGCTAATCCAGTGTTAGTCTCACTATACGGATCTGGATTTATGGTTAGTTGTAAAACTCCTTCATTGTAACCACGTAAAATAGCAAGAATACGGTGCGGGGGAACTTTATTTAGCTGTTCACTATAGTCAAAATAATCACTGAATTTATTGCATAACTGTTCGGCGATTGGCGGGTTTTTTTTACGCGCTTTTTTAGTCTGTAGATAGCCCCGCCCCCATAGTAGCTCTCTTGCTTGTTTTACGATGCTCGTGTTATCAGACATTTGATCAATTAAAATTGCCTGCACGCCATCAAGTACAAGTTGTGAGTCATTGAACTTGTTATCTGCTCGTACATAACTTTGAGCTAAATGAGTCGGTGATTGGCGAGGTTGTGTCAATAAATGTTTAGCCAGAGGTAATAATCCTGCATCAATAGCCTGCTGGCTCTTGGTATTACGTTTACTCTTAAAAGGTTTATAAATATCTTCTAATAATGTTTTGCTTTGCGCTTGCGATATTTGTTGTTTTAGTTTGGGCGTCAGCTGCTCTTGCTCTATGAGGGAGTTGATAATTGTTTGTTTGCGTTGTTCTAATTCACGCAAATACTTTAAGCGCTTATCCAGTGTTCGTAACTGACCATCGTCGAGGCCATTTGTTGCTTCTTTACGGTAGCGTGCGATAAAAGGAACGGTTGCCCCTTCATCAAATAATTGAATCGCTGATTGAATACTATTAATAGAGGTATTGAGTTCAGAAGCTAGCGTTTTAAGTAGAGCAGACATAGGCACTTTTATTAATTGGAAGTATCGTTACATTTGATAACAGTTTATGACGATTGACAACATTAATTTATTTTTCACCACTCTAGAATCAAGCTCATAGATTGAACAGAGAAAAGGTTGAATGATGAATAAATTGAAGTTATTAGCAGTATTAACAATGCCATTAGCGATTAGCACTTACGCCAATGAAACGAACATTAACCAAAAAGAAGTTGAACGTATCGATGTTACTGGCTCGCGTATCAGCCGTGCTGATATGGAAACGGCTTCGCCTGTGAGCATTATCGATGCTAATGCAATTAAAGCTGGTGGTTTTACATCAGTTGATCAAATTCTAGGTCAAACATCAGCAGCAGCTGGCATGTCACTAGGGGCAACGACTAATAATGGCTCTGGTGGATCTGCAACGGTTAACTTACGTGGAATGGGATCGCAACGTACATTAGTGTTGCTAGATGGCAAACGTATGGTTAACTCAGGTACGGGCGCTGACTCAACTGTAGACTTAAATACAATCCCTGTTGCAATGATTGCAAGAATTGAGATTTTAAAAGATGGTGCCTCTGCTGTATATGGCTCGGATGCAATCGCTGGTGTAGTCAATATTATCACTAAGAAAGACTTTGACGGAGTTGAAGTAGATATTAGTGGCAACCAATCGAGTAAAGGTGATGGTCAATCTGCTGACATGAGCATATTAGTCGGGAGAAACTTTGAAAAGGGTAACGCCACCTTTGGTCTATCCTATACCGATCGTGGCGAAGTAATGCAGGGCGATCGTGACTATATCCCAGCGGGAGAGTCTTCGTTTATTCCTGAGGGCACTTTAGGTGGACGTGTTCCGGATGGAAATGGGGGCTTTAAAGAGCGTGATACCAGTTATGATTATGCCGCTGAGTCGTATGCACAAACACCATCAGAACGTTTAAGTATATTTGCCAAAGGTAGCTATGAATTTGAACAGTTCGAATTAAATACCGATGTGTTGTTTACTAATCGTAAGAGCAATCAGCAAATGGCCCCACAACCGGCCAGCGTAGACTTAGACACGGACAAATTAAATATCCCTGGTGGCACACCAGATGTTGGAATTCCAGGCTTAGATTTAGACTCGATAGAATATAAACGTCGAATGACAGATGCAGGTAACCGTATCTATGAACAAGATACTGATACCTTACGTGCCTCTATTTCAGCTATCGGTGAGTTTGATATTTTAAATGGCGTGAACTGGGAGTTATCTTATGTTCACGGATCTAATGAAGCATCTGATGTTACTTACAATAGTATTAACGCAACAAAAATGGAGCAATCTATTTATGATCACCAAGACCAGTGGTTTTCAGGTAACCCGTTAAGCCAAGATATTGTCGATGACATCTCGTATACCGATGTAGCGAGTGGCGGTAATAAACAAGATTTAGCCTCGTTCTTGGTGTCGGGTGATGCTTGGGAGATGCCAAATGGTGATGTGGCCGCATTTGCAGCCGGTGTTGAGTATCGTCGAGATGAAGGGTGGTATACGCCTGATCAAGTCGTGCAAGATGGTGATAGCACAGCGGCGCAGCAAGATGCGACAAAGGGATCGTATAAAACAGGCTCGGCTTATGTTGAGTTAAGTGTACCAGTCACGGATAAACTAACTTCTGAGTTTGCGGTTCGTTATGATAAGTACTCAACTTTTGGTTCTGCTACAACGTGGAAAGTTGGTAATACTTATACGGCGACCGATGAATTAAAACTTCGTGGTGTATTAGCGACAGGTTACCGTGCACCAAGTGTTGCTGAGCTATTCGGTGGTGATTCTGGCTCATTTGATTACCTAACTGACCCGTGGGGCAATGAGGAAGACTCGCAAATTAAAGTGATCTATACCTCGGATCCTAATTTACAGCCAGAACAGAGTAAGTCGTTAACCTTAGGAGCTGTTTATGAGCCGGCGAGCTTGGATGGTTTTAGTACGACGGTTGATTATTGGCAGTTTAAAATTACCGATGCTATCTCACGAGTCAACGTACAGACGTCACTTAATGATTGTTATGCCGGTGACACGGATGCGTGTGAGATTATTAATGTTACTCCTGAAGGTAACTTAGATGAGATGCAAGCCACACTAACGAATGTTGGTTATCAAGAGACGTCTGGCGTTGATTGGAATATGCAGTATGGTTTTACCTCTGGCGCAATTGATTGGAAGTTGAACTTAGATACCACCTTCTTATTAAACTTTGAAGAGGACGGTGTTGATTATACTGGTACCATTGATGGTAATAACGGTGCATATTCTGAGTTGAAATCAAACTTAACAGTTGGCGCACAACTTGATGCTTTATCACTGAACTATAGCGCTCGGTTCTTAAGTGGTATGGATGGTGATTACTACGGCACACCATTTGATACGGCTTCAGTGGTTTATCACAATGTGTCAGGGGCTTATCAATTCAATGATGCAGTGACATTTAGTGCTGGTATTAATAATTTATTTGATAAGGAGCCGGAAGAAGTGCCAAATGGTAACGATGCTGGAACCGTGCCCGCGGTCTATGATGTAGTAGGCCGAACAATCTTTGCTGGGGTCAATGTACGCTTTTAATTAACGATTGCTAGCATAACTTATCAAGGTCACTACATGTAGTGACCTTTTGCATTTCTATGAGTTAATTGATATTTTTTAGCAACGATAATTTTAAACGAATAAACACTTATGCTAAATAAATTAGATGGCGGCAGCTTTAAGGTGGGTGACGGGCGACTCAGTGGCTATATGGCTGTTGCTCTTGCTGTGTTGTCTTTTTTCGGTGTCATTGCTTTTCACTTCCCTGAATATTTAACAACTCCGCAATTGAGACAGTCTTATGATGTTAATGTCATCAGGCATGTGATGTTTGTTGCATTGGTTATTTCAGGTAGCTTAGGGCTGTGGAATATTATTCGTAATGTGAATAAGCGTGCGGCAGTTATTGCATGGTGTTTTATTTCAGTGACAATTGCATTAGGCGGGCATCGAGTCGAGGTTGGTGACTTTCCAGATAATACACCGTACTTGGGTCTTGACTGGTTTATCCTTGACTTACTTGGTTCGACTTTAATATTTGTGCTGATAGAAAAGCTATTTCCATTTAGAAAGCAACCCGTACTTCGTCCTGAATGGCAAACGGACTTACAGCACTTCTTGATTAATCATCTAATTATAGGTTTTGCTTTGATAGCAGGGAATCAATTCGTTAATGTATTCTTTGGTTGGGCTGTTAGTGATGCTATCCAATCATCGGTACAACAGTTACCATGGCTTGGGCAGTTATTCTTGGTGTTACTCAT
This sequence comes from Psychrobium sp. 1_MG-2023, assembly GCF_030689115.1. NCBI lineage: Bacteria > Pseudomonadati > Pseudomonadota > Gammaproteobacteria > Alteromonadales > Shewanellaceae > Psychrobium > Psychrobium sp. 1_MG-2023. The sequence continues at coordinate 39,158 of NZ_JAUYVJ010000023.1, forward strand.
GGCCGATTTGGTTCAATACACACTGCATCGCGCGTATCATGAAGTCCCATTTCTATGGCGCTTCCACTCAGTACATCACAGTGTTGAGAGCATGGATTGGCTAGCGGGGTCTAGACAGCATATCGCAGAACTTATTGTGACACGCTGTTTTGTGCTTACCCCAATCTTTGTCTTTGGTTTTGAAAAGTCGGTGATTGATGCCTATATCATTATAGTTGGCTTCCAAGCGGTCTTTAACCACGCTAATGTTAATATAAATATAGGTTGGCTACGTTATATACTCGTGACACCACAATTTCATCATTGGCACCATGCTTCTGATAAGGCGGCGATTGATCGTAACTATGCGGCTCACTTTTCATTTATTGACTATATATTGAAAACTGCGGTGACAGGCGAAAGTAAATGGCCTAAAGCTTACGGAATTGTTGGCGGTGGCATGCCTCAAGGGTGGTTGAAGCAGCAGTTTTATCCATGGCTTAAACGCAGAAAGTTAGTAAAGTAGTAAGGCATTAATGTGTGAATTTTCTACTTGCACTCAATATGAATTTGAGTATAATGCCGCCATCTTTCGCCTAATCGCGAAATGAGTGCTCGAAGAACTATTATCTGAGCACAACAATATAAAAGACTTGCGTTTGCTAAAAAATGAGCATATAATTCGCGTCCACTGAGTTAGTGTCTAACATCAATTCAGTGTCCAGTAAGTAAACTTACTGGTTATACAGCGGCCCCGATTGGGGGTCGAACTTAACTAAATTAGCTCTCCACTTTTCTTTAGAGATTGTGTGAGGGGCTTTTTTGTCGTGTAAATTTAGATTGGAGCTCTGGTCTTATGCAGAACCAAAGAATCCGTATCCGCCTTAAGGCATTCGATCACAAGTTGATTGATCAGTCTACTGGTGAGATCGTGGAAACGGCCAAGCGCACTGGTGCGCAGGTACGTGGTCCGATCCCTTTACCAACACGTAAAGAGCGTTTCACTGTATTGACTTCACCGCACGTAAATAAAGATGCGCGTGATCAATACGAGATTCGTACTCATAAGCGCCTAATCGATATCGTTGAGCCAACAGAAAAAACTGTTGATGCTTTAATGCGTTTAGATTTGGCTGCTGGTGTTGATGTTCAAATCAGCTTAGGTTAATCCTAAGACGGTAAGAGGTTATAACAATGGCTATTGGTCTAGTCGGTCGTAAAGTTGGAATGACACGTATCTTCACAGAAGATGGTGTATCAATTCCAGTGACTGTTGTTGAAGTAGAGCCGAACCGTGTTACTCAAGTTAAAACTCTTGAGACAGACGGTTACCGCGCACTTCAAGTAACCACAGGCGCTAAAAAAGCGAGTCGCGTAAACAAACCAGAAGCAGGTCACTTTGCTAAAGCTGGTGTTGACGCTGGTCGCGGTCTGTGGGAATTCCGCCTTAATGAAGGCGAAGGTAATGATATCGAAGTTGGCGCTGAGCTAAAAGTAGATGTTTTTGCTGAGAACACTAAAGTAGACGTTACTGGTACATCTAAAGGTAAAGGTTTTGCTGGCGTTATTAAACGTTACAACTTTGCAATGCAAGATGCTACTCACGGTAACTCTATTTCTCACCGTGCCCCTGGTTCAATCGGTATGTGTCAAACTCCTGGACGTGTGTTCAAGGGTAAGAAAATGGCCGGTCACATGGGTGCAGAAAGAGTTACAGTTCAGCGTTTAGATGTTGTTCGCGTAGATGCGGAAAACAATTTAATCCTGATAAAGGGTGCGATCCCAGGTGCTACAAACGGCACTGTTATCGTTAACCCTACTGTTAAAGCATAGTTAGGAGATAGTAATGGAATTGGTATTGAAAGACGCGGGTAACGCTCTTGAAGTTTCTGATGCTACCTTTGGCCGTGACTTTAATGAAGCTCTGGTTCATCAGGTAGTTGTAGCCTACGCTGCTGGCGCCCGTCAAGGTAGCCGCAAGCAAAAAACACGCTCAGAAGTGAGTGGTGGTGGTCGCAAACCTTGGAAACAAAAAGGTACTGGCCGTGCACGTGCTGGTACAATCCGTAGCCCAATCTGGCGCTCTGGTGGTGTTACTTTTGCTGCTCGTCCACAGGACCACAGCCAAAAAGTAAACCGCAAGATGTACCGCGCTGCGCTACAGTCAATCTTCTCTGAGTTAGTTCGTCAAGAACGCTTAGTAGTGGTTGAAAACTTTGCAGTTGAAACGCCAAAGACTAAAGAATTAGTTGCAAAACTAAAAGAATTAGAACTTAAAGACGTTTTAATCGTTACTGAAGAAGTAGAAGAGAACTTGTTCTTAGCTGCTCGCAACTTATACAAAGTTGATGTTCGTGACGTTGCAGGTCTTGACCCAGTATCACTGGTTGGTTTCGACAAAGTTGTAATCACTGCTGCTGCAGTGAAGCAAATTGAGGAGATGCTAGCATGATCACTGAAGAACGTTTATTAAAAGTTTTAGTAGGTCCACATATTTCTGAAAAGAGTACGTTGACTGCTGAAACTAACAACACCATCGTTTTCAAAGTAGTTAATACTGCAACTAAAGCTGAAGTTAAAGCTGCTGTAGAAAAACTTTTTGAAGTTGAAGTTGACGTTGTTCGTACCTTAAATGTTAAAGGTAAGACAAAACGTACTGGTGCTCGCATGGGTCGTCGTAACGACTGGAAAAAAGCTTACGTAACGCTGAAAGACGGTAGTGATATCGATTTCGTTGGCGGCGCTGAGTAATAGAGGAGTATTCTGATGGCTATAGTTAAATGTAAGCCTACCTCTCCGGGTCGCCGCCATTTAGTTAAGGTAGTGAACTCTGAGCTGCATAAAGGTAAGCCTTATGCACCTCTTTTAGAGAGCAAAAGCAAATCTGGCGGTCGTAACAACAACGGTCGTATTACTGTTCGTCACGTTGGTGGTGGTCACAAGCACCATTATCGTCTGATTGACTTTAAACGTAATAAAGATGGAATCCCTGCAACAGTAGAGCGTTTGGAATATGATCCAAACCGTAGTGCAAACATTGCACTAGTACTGTACAAGGATGGTGAGCGTCGTTACATTTTAGCACCTAAGGGTCTAAAAGCTGGTGATCAAATCGTTTCTGGAATGGAAGCGCCGATCAAAGCAGGTAACACTATGCCTATGCGTAGCATGCCACTTGGTTCTGTTATTCATAATGTTGAAATGAAGCCTGGCAAAGGTGCACAAATTGCACGTTCTGCTGGTACTTATGCTCAGTTAATCGCAAAAGATGGCGCTTATGTAACTCTACGTTTACGTAGTGGTGAAATGCGTAAAATCTTAGCAGATTGTCGTGCTACCTTCGGTGAAGTTGGTAACGCTGAACATATGCTTCGTCGCCTTGGTAAAGCTGGTGCAAACCGCTGGCGCGGTGTTCGTCCTACCGTTCGTGGTGTTGCGATGAACCCGGTTGATCACCCACATGGTGGTGGTGAAGGCCGTACATCTGGTGGTCGTCATCCTGTGACTCCATGGGGCGTACCTACTAAAGGTTACAAAACTCGTAAGAACAAGCGCACAGACAAGTACATTGTCCGTCGTGGTTCTAACAAGTAATTTAAAGAGGAATTACTATGCCACGTTCTCTCAAGAAGGGTCCTTTCATTGACCTACACTTGTTAAAGAAGGTAGAGACAGCAGTGGAAAGCGAGAGCAAAAAGCCTATTAAGACTTGGTCTCGTCGTTCAATGATCATTCCTGATATGATCGGATTGACCATCGCTGTCCATAATGGTCGTCAACACGTTCCAGTATTTGTTACCGAAGATATGATCGGTCACAAACTGGGTGAATTTGCACCAACTCGTACTTATCGCGGCCACGCTGCTGATAAGAAAGCGAAGAAATAAGGGAGTTAAAGATGGAAGTTCTTGCTAAACATCGTTATGCCCAGATTTCTCCGCAGAAAGTACGTCTGGTAGCAGATCAAATCCGCGGCTTATCAGTTGCAGATGCGATCGACGTTTTAACTTACAGCCCTAAAAAAGCGGCTGGTCTAGTTAAGAAAGTGCTTGAGTCAGCAATGGCTAATGCAGAGCACAATGAAGGTGCAGACATTGATGAGCTAGTAGTAGCTAAGGTTTTCGTAGACGAAGGCCCTACTATGAAACGCATCATGCCTCGTGCGAAGGGTCGTGCAGACCGTATTCTTAAGCGTAGCAGTCACATTTCTGTGATTGTTTCAGATAGCTAGGAGCAAGCAATGGGACAAAAAGTACATCCTAATGGTATCCGCCTAGGTATCTCGAAGCCTTGGAATTCTACTTGGTTCGCGGAATCAAAAGATTTTGCAGATAACCTACACGGTGACCACCAGGTTCGTAAGTTCTTAGTAAAAGAACTTGCTAAAGCCTCTGTATCTCGCATCGTTATCGAACGCCCAGCGAAAAGCATTCGTGTGACTATTCACACTGCTCGTCCTGGTGTTGTTATCGGTAAGAAAGGCGAAGATGTTGAAAAACTACGTAAGCACATCACTAAAATTACTGGTGTACCTGCGCAAATCAACATTGCAGAAATTCGTAAGCCTGACCTAGATGCTAAACTAGTAGCTGAAGGTATCGCTAGTCAACTTGAGCGTCGTGTTATGTTCCGTCGTGCTATGAAGCGCGCAGTACAAAACGCAATGCGTCAAGGCGCTAAAGGTATCAAAGTACAAGTTGGTGGTCGTCTAGGTGGTGCTGAAATCGCACGTTCAGAATGGTATCGTGAAGGTCGTGTACCTCTACATACTCTTCGTGCTGACATCGATTACGCAACGGCTGAAGGTCTAACACAATACGGTATCTTAGGTATCAAAGTGTGGATCTACAAAGGTGACGTTCTAGGTGGTTTACCACTTAAAACAGAAGAGCCTAAGAAGCCAGCTAAGCGTAAGCAACGCGGTAAATAGGAGACTGAATCATGTTACAACCAAAACGTATGAAGTTTCGTAAAATGCACAAAGGCCGTAACCGTGGCGTAGCTAAAGGATCTGAAGTTTCTTTCGGTGAATTTGGTCTTAAAGCGGTTGGTCGTGGGCGTCTTACTGCTCGTCAAATCGAAGCTGCACGTCGTGCTATGACTCGTCATGTTAAGCGTCAAGGTAAAATCTGGATTCGTGTTTTCCCAGATAAGCCAATTACCTCTAAGCCATTAGAAGTTCGTATGGGTAAAGGTAAAGGTAACGTTGAATACTGGATTTGTCAGATTCAACCAGGCCGCGTTTTATATGAAATGGAAGGTGTACCAGAAGAACTTGCTCGTGAAGCATTTGAACTGGCTGCAACTAAACTTCCTATGAAAACTACTTTTGTAACTCGGACGGTGATGTAATGAATACAGTCGAACTGAGAGAAAAGTCGGTTGAAGAGCTGAACACAGCGCTATTAGAATTATTACGTGAGCAATTTAACTTACGTATGCAAAATAGCACTGGTCAGCTTGCTCAAACTCACTTGTTAAAGAATGTGCGTCGCGATATCGCACGTGTTAAAACCATTCTAAACCAGAAGGCAGGTGCATAATGAGCGATAAGATCCGTACTCTTCAAGGTCGCGTAGTTAGCGACAAAATGGACAAATCAATTGTTGTCCTTATTGAACGTCGTGTAAAGCATCCTATGTATGGCAAGTTTTTAACTCGCTCTACAAAGATCCATGCTCATGACGAGACAAACCAGTGTAAAGAAGGTGACTTAGTAGCGATTCGCGAATGTCGTCCTCTATCTAAGACTAAGTCTTGGACTCTGGAATCAATCATCAAAACTGCTTAATTCAATTAAGTAAATCTGATGATTAAAAAGCGGCCTTCGGGTCGCTTTTTTTTTACCATCTGGAATATTGTGAACAAAATCACGTCAAAATATAAGCTCGTTTAATGATGTTTTTGTCTTATGTTGTTGATTTTGAATGCGATAGTTCCCTAAAAAGGTGACTTTCGATAATTGTATATTCAATGAACATTTAACTATCTATATAAAATTTGATTTGTTATACTATCGCGCCTCTTAATGGGAAGGGGTCCATATCAGTCGATGTGGATTTAGTTAAATATAGCGGAGCATATAATATGATCCAAATGCAATCTAAACTTGACGTAGCAGATAACTCTGGCGCACGTCGAGTACAGTGTATTAAGGTTCTTGGCGGTTCTCACCGTCGTTATGCGCGCGTTGGTGATATCATCAAAGTTTCTGTTAAAGAAGCTATTCCTCGCGGTAAAGTGAAGAAAGGTGATGTAATGAACGCCGTAGTTGTTCGTACGTCTAAAGCAATCCGTCGTGCAGACGGCAGCGCAATTCGTTTCGACAACAATGCAGCTGTAATGTTAAATGCTAACTTACAGCCTGTTGGTACTCGAATCTTTGGTCCAGTAACGCGTGAACTACGTACAGAAAAGTTCATGAAAATCGTTTCTCTGGCTCCAGAAGTACTGTAAGGAATTAATCATGGCAGCGAAAATTCGTCAAAATGATGAAATCATTGTTATTGCTGGTAAAGATAAAGGCAAAACGGGTAAAGTTACTCGCATTTTAGCCGACGGCAAAGCAATTGTAGAAGGTGTAAACCTTGTCAAGAAACACCAAAAGCCAAACCCACAATTGGGCGTAGCTGGCGGTATTATTGAGAAAGAAGCACCAATCCAAGTATCTAACATTGCACTTGTAGACGCCACTGGCAAAGCAAGTCGTGTTGGTTTCCGACTAGAAGACGGCAAAAAAGTCCGTTTCTTCAAGTCTAATAATGAACTAGTTTAATTCGGAGATAACGATGGCGAAACTGCATGGTTATTATAACGAGACTGTTGTAAACCAACTTAAAGAAGAGTTCGGCTTTACCAGTGTCATGCAAGTCCCTCGGATTGAAAAAATCACCCTAAATATGGGTGTTGGTGAAGCACTATCTGATAAGAAAGTTTTAGAGCACGCAGTTAAAGATATGACTGCTATCTCTGGTCAAAAGCCAGTGATCACTAAAGCTCGTAAATCAGTAGCTGGCTTCAAAATCCGTGAAGGCTACCCTATTGGTTGTAAAGTAACTCTACGTGGCGAACGTATGTGGGAATTCTTAGAGCGTTTAATCTCTATTTCAATTCCTCGTATCCGTGATTTCCGTGGTTTAAGCGATAAGTCTTTTGACGGTCGTGGTAACTACAGCATGGGTGTACGTGAGCAGATCATCTTCCCAGAAATTGATTACGATAAAGTAGATAAAATCCGTGGTATGGATATTACCATTGGTACTACTGCATCTAACAATGCTGAAGGTCGTGCTCTGTTAGCCGCATTCAACTTCCCATTCCGCAAATAAGGTGTAGGGTTATGGCAAAGCAATCAATGAAGGCCCGCGAGGCCAAACGCGAAAAATTAGCTGCTAAGTTCGCTGAAAAGCGTGCAGCTCTAAAAGCGATTATCAGCAGCACTACTGCTTCTGAAGAAGAAAAGTGGGATGCAGTTTTAACACTGCAATCATTGCCACGTGATTCTAGTAAGTCACGTGCTCGCAACCGTTGTAACGTTACTGGCCGTCCACACGGTTACGTACGTAAGTTCGGCATGAGTCGTATCAAAGTTCGCGAAGCTGCGATGCGTGGTGAAATCCCTGGCTTAACAAAAGCCTCTTGGTAATCGGAGTAAGCTAATATGAGCATGCAAGATCCTATCTCGGATATGTTAACACGTATTCGTAATGGTCAGAAAGCAGTGAAAACTGTTGTATCAATGCCTTCTTCAAAACTTAAAGTAGCAATTGCTAAGTTACTTAAAGAGGAAGGTTATATCACTGACTACGCTGTTTCTGGTGACGTAAAATCAGAATTAGAAGTTACTTTAAAGTACTTCGAAGGCAAAAAAGTTATTGAAACTATCCAACGTGTAAGCCGTCCAGGTTTACGCATTTATAAAGGCAAAGACGAGCTACCTAAAGTTATGGGTGGCATGGGCGTTGCTGTAGTTTCTACTTCTAAAGGTTTGATGACCGACCGTGCTGCACGTGCTGCAGGCATGGGTGGCGAGATCATCTGCTACGTAGCTTAATAAGGAGTTAATAATGTCACGTGTCGCAAAAGCACCCGTTGCAATTCCTGCTGGCGTAGAGATTTCTCTAAACGGTCAGGAAATTACTGTTAAAGGCAGTAAAGGTTCACTAACTCGCGTTATTAATAGCGAAGTAGCCTTAGCCGTTGAAGACAATGCTGTTACATTTGGACCTGCTGAAGGTTCAGTGAACGGTTGGGCACAAGCTGGTACAGCTCGCGCTTTAGTTAACAACATGGTTATAGGTACAAGCAACGGTTTCGAAAAGAAACTTGAGCTAGTTGGTGTTGGTTACCGTGCTAAAGTTTCTGGTAACGCAATCGATCTTTCACTTGGTTTTTCTCACCCTGTAGTACACCAACTTCCAGAAGGTGTATCTGCTGAGACTCCAAGTCAAACTGAAATCATTCTTAAGGGCGTAGACAACCAGGTTGTAAACCAGGTTGCTGCTGAAATCCGCGGATACCGTCCACCAGAGCCTTACAAAGGTAAAGGTGTTCGTTACGCTGATGAGCATGTTCGCCGTAAAGAAGCTAAGAAGAAGTAGGTAATTACGATGGATAAGAAAGCAACTCGTTTGCGCCGTGCTACTCGCACTCGCGCAAAAATGGCTGAGTTAGGCGCTACGCGTCTTGTTGTACACCGTACATCTAGCCATATCTACGCTCAAGTAATCGCTGCTGGTACTGGCGAAGTAGTAGCAAGTGCCTCTACTGTAGAAAAAGCGATCCGTTCTGAACTTAAGAACACTGGTAACGTTGAAGCGGCGACTATCGTCGGTAAAACTGTTGCAGAACGTGCTTCTGAAAAGGGTGTAACAGCTGTTGCATTCGATCGTTCAGGTTTCAAATACCACGGCCGCGTTGAAGCATTAGCTAATGCTGCACGTGAAGCTGGTCTGAAATTCTAGGAGTAGGGCATGGCAAAGTTTGAAGAACAACAACAAAGCGATATGGCTGAAAAGCTAATCGCAGTAAACCGTGTATCTAAAGTAGTTAAAGGTGGTCGTATCTTTAGCTTCACAGCACTAACAGTAGTTGGTGACGGTGCAGGTAAAATTGGTTTTGGTTACGGTAAAGCACGTGAAGTTCCAGCTGCTATTCAAAAAGCAATGGAAAAAGCGCGTCGTAACTTAGTAACTGTTAACCTACGTGGTACTACATTGCAACACGCAATCAAAGGTAAGCACTCTGGTTCACAAGTTTACATGCAACCAGCATCAGACGGTACTGGTATCATCGCCGGTGGTGCAATGCGTGCAGTACTTGAAGTTGCAGGTGTACAAAACGTACTATCTAAAGCTTACGGTTCTACTAACCCGATCAACATCGTTCGTGCAACGTTCAACGCTTTAGAAGGTATGAATACTCCTTCTGCTATTGCTGCGAAACGTGGTCTGAGCGTTAAAGAGATCCTGGAGTAAGAAATGGCTAAGAAAACAGTTAAAGTAACTCAGGTAAAAAGCTCAATCGGCCGTTTACCTAAGCACAAAGCTTGTTTAGCAGGTCTTGGCTTACGTCGCATTAACCACACTGTTGAACTAGAAGATACTCCTTCTGTTCGCGGTATGATTAATAAAGTTTACTACATGGTTAAGGTAGAGGATTAAGACATGCGTTTAAATACTCTTTCTCCAGCTGCAGGTTCTAAGAAAGTAGCTAAGCGTGTAGGCCGTGGTATCGGTTCTGGTCTTGGTAAGACTGGTGGTCGTGGTCACAAAGGTCTAAAATCACGTTCTGGCGGTAGTGTACGTCCAGGTTTTGAAGGTGGTCAAATGCCTTTGAAACAACGTTTACCAAAATTTGGTTTTACTTCACGTAAAGCCTTGGTAACAGCTGAAGTTCGTTTACACGAGATTGCTAAAGTGTCTGGTGACGTAGTTGAACTGGCTAGCTTAATGGAAGCTAATGTTATTACACGTAACATTAAGTTTGCTAAAGTAGTACTTTCGGGTACTATTGAGCGTCCAGTGACCGTTAAAGGTCTACGTGTAACTAAAGGCGCTCGCGCAGCTATTGAAGCTGCCGGTGGCAAAATCGAGGAATAGTAGCTGATGGCTAAGCCAGGAAAAGATTTACAAGGTGCGCAAGGTGGTCTTTCAGAATTGAAAGCACGCTTGTGGTTCGTTTTAGGCGCGATTATCGTGTTCAGAGCCGGCTCATTTGTGCCAATTCCTGGTGTTGACGCCGCTGTACTAGCCCAGCTGTTTGAACAGCAAAAAGGAACTATCCTGAGCATGTTTAACATGTTTTCAGGTGGTGCCCTTGAACGTGCCTCTATCTTTGCTTTAGGGATCATGCCATACATTTCTGCAAGTATTATCATGCAGCTAATGACCGTGGTACATCCGGCTATGGCAGAGCTTAAAAAAGAGGGTGAGGCTGGTCGCCGTAAGATCAGTCAATATACTCGCTGGGGCACATTAGTGTTGGCAACATTCCAAGCAATCGGAATTGCAACGGGGTTGCCAAACCTTATCAACGGACTTGTAGCTAATCCAGGCCCTGCTTTCTACTTTGTAGCAGTAGTGAGTTTGGTAACAGGTACAATGTTCTTGATGTGGTTAGGTGAACAAATTACAGAGCGTGGTATCGGTAACGGTATCTCAATCTTAATTTTTGCCGGTATTGTTGCCGGTCTACCGTCTGCACTAGGCGAAACAGTTGAGCAAGCGCGTCAAGGGGATTTAAATATACTACTGGCATTGTTATTGGCCGGAATTATGTTCGCCGTCACATATATTGTGGTGTTCGTCGAGCGCGGGCAGCGTCGCATTGTGGTAAACTATGCGAAACGTCAGCAAGGCCGTAAGGTTTTTGCAGCGCAAAGCACACACTTACCGTTAAAGGTAAACATGGCGGGTGTTATCCCACCAATATTTGCATCAAGCATCATCCTGTTCCCAGGTACATTGGGTCAATGGTTTGGTCAAACAGAAGGTTTGACTTGGCTAGCTGATATTTCTCTGGCAATTGCGCCGGGGCAACCACTGTATTCAATGCTTTATGCAGCTGCTATAATCTTCTTCTGTTTTTTCTACACGGCTCTTGTTTTCAATCCGCGTGAAACTGCAGATAACTTGAAGAAAAGTGGTGCATTTGTTCCAGGAATTCGCCCTGGTGAGCAAACATCAAAATACATTGATAAAGTAATGACACGTTTAACCTTCGCGGGTGCGTTGTATATTACCTTTATTTGTTTGGTACCAGAATTCATGACCATGTCTATGAATGTACAATTCTACTTCGGTGGCACATCGCTATTGATTATGGTTGTGGTAATCATGGATTTCATGGCTCAAGTTCAGACCCATCTGATGTCTCATCAGTATGATTCGGTCATGAAAAAAGCAAATCTTAAAGGTGTTGGCCGATAGGCTGACAACTTAAGAATATATATCGGAGTAATGATATGAAAGTTCGTGCATCGGTAAAGAAAATCTGCCGTAACTGTAAAGTTATCAAACGCCATGGCGTGGTTCGCGTAATTTGCGTAGAACCTAGACATAAACAACGTCAAGGCTAATATCGTCAGATATTGCACCAAGTTGCTTAATTAAACTTGGTGCAAATATTATTTGCAAACTGACATGAGGTCGAGTATCCTAACGGGCTTTTCGACCCCAGTCCATTAAACTTAGAGGAGTGCTACAGTGGCCCGTATCGCTGGCATTAACATTCCTGATCACAAACACACAGTAATCGCACTGACTGCCATTTATGGTATCGGTCTTACTCGTGCACAAGCTATTTGTGCAGAAACGGGTATTGCTGAAGATGTTAAGATCAAGGAATTAGACGAAACACAATTAGATGTTCTACGTAACGCCGTTGGCGAATTCACCGTTGAAGGTGATTTACGTCGTGAAGTTTCTATGAACATTAAACGACTAATGGATCTCGGTTGTAACCGCGGTCTGCGTCATCGTAAGAGCTTGCCTCTACGTGGACAGCGTACTAAGACTAACGCTCGTACTCGTAAAGGTCCTCGTAAACCAATTAAGAAGTAGGCGGGATAAATAATGGCTAAAACTCCATCACGTTCTCGTAAGCGCGTACGTAAGCAAGTCGCAGACGGCATGGCACACATCCATGCTTCTTTTAACAACACAATCATTACGTTGACTGATCGCCAAGGTAACGCTCTTTCATGGGCAACATCTGGTGGTTCTGGCTTCCGTGGTTCTCGTAAATCAACTCCGTTCGCTGCACAGGTTGCTGCTGAGCGTGCAGGTGAAGCTGCGAAAGAATACGGTTTAAAGAACATTGAAGTATTCGTAAAAGGTCCGGGACCAGGTCGTGAATCAGCAATCCGTGCATTAAATGCAGTGGGTTACAAGATCACTAACATCACTGATGTTACACCTATTCCGCACAATGGTTGTCGTCCACCTAAGAAACGTCGCGTTTAAGACGTCTTAGGCAAGTTGGAGAAGAAACATGGCAAGATATTTGGGTCCAAAACTCAAACTAAGCCGTAGAGAAGGTACTGACCTTTTCTTGAAGAGTGGCGTTCGTGCAATCGACTCTAAGTGTAACATCGAGCAAGTGCCTGGTGTTCACGGAGCGCGCAGAACCCGTCTATCAGAATACGGTATTCAATTACGTGAAAAGCAAAAAGTACGTCGTATGTACGGTGTATTAGAAAAGCAATTCCGTAACTACTATAAAGATGCAGCACGTCTAAAAGGTAACACAGGTGAAAACCTATTAGTTATCCTTGAAGGTCGTCTGGATAACGTTGTTTACCGCATGGGCTTCGGCTCTACACGTGCTGAGTCACGTCAACTAGTTAGCCACAAAGCTATTCTAGTAAACGGTAAAGTAGTAAACATTCCGTCGTATAACGTTAAGCCTAGCGACGTAATCAGCGTTCGCGAAAAATCTAAGAAGCAAGCACGTATTGCCGCTTCATTAGAATTGGCCGCACAACGCGAGCCAAGCGCTTGGGTTGAAGTTGACAGCACTAAAGTTGAAGGTACTTTTAAACGCCTTCCAGAACGTAGTGATTTGTCTGCGGAAATCAACGAACAGCTGATCGTCGAGCTTTACTCTAAGTAGAGCTAATAATAAGAGAGGACACAATGCAGGGTTCTGTTACAGAATTTCTAAAGCCACGGCTGGTCGATATCGAGCAAGTCAGTGCTACCCGTTCAAAGGTTATTTTAGAGCCTTTAGAGCGTGGATTTGGTCATACACTAGGCAATGCGCTACGTCGCATTTTACTATCTTCAATGCCTGGTTGTGCAGTGACCGAAGTTGAGATCGATGGTGTACTTCATGAGTACAGCTCTAAAGAGGGCGTTCAAGAAGACGTACTTGAGATTTTGCTAAACCTAAAGGGCTTATCTATTAAGCTTGAAGGTAAAACTGAAGCTATGTTGACACTCACCAAGAGTGGTGCAGGCCCTGTGACTGCAGGTGACATCACCCATGATGGTGATGTTGAAATAGTAAACCCTGAACACGTAATTTGTCATTTAACTAATGATGGCGAAGTTAACATGCGTATCAAGGTTGAAATGGGTCGTGGTTATGAAGCAGCTACAGCTCGTCAATCTGACGAAGATGAAGAACGTCCTATTGGTCGTTTGTTAGTTGACTCTTCTTACAGCCCTGTTGTTCGTATCGCTTACAACGTTGAATCAGCTCGTGTTGAACAACGTACTGACTTAGATAAGTTAGTAATTGATATGACAACTAACGGTACTCTTGATCCTGAAGAAGCGATTCGTCGTGCTTCAACGATCTTAGCTGAGCAATTAGATGCATTCGTAGATTTACGTGATGTAACTGAGCCAGAAGAGAAAGAAGAGAAACCAGAGTTCGATCCGATCCTGCTGCGTCCTGTAGACGATCTAGAACTCACAGTTCGTTCGGCTAACTGTCTGAAAGCCGAAGCTATTCACTATATTGGTGATTTAGTTCAGCGTACTGAGGTTGAGTTACTTAAAACTCCTAACCTTGGTAAGAAATCGCTTACTGAAATTAAAGATGTTCTTGCTTCACGCGGTCTATCTTTAGGTATGCGCCTTGAAAACTGGCCACCGGCTAGTATCGCTGACAGCCTATAGTTTTTATAGATTGTTATAGTCGAACAAGATTTAGTTAAAAGGATAAGGTCATGCGCCATCGTAAGAGTGGACGTCAACTGAACCGTAACAGCAGTCACCGTCAAGCTATGTTCCGTAACATGGCGGTATCTTTGTTAGAAAACGAAGTTATCAAGACAACTTTGCCAAAGGCAAAAGAACTGCGTCGCGTAGTTGAACCATTAATCACACTCGCTAAGAGTGACAGCGTTGCTAACCGTCGTTTAGCATTTGCCCGCACACGTGATAAAGCGGTTGTAGGCAAATTGTTCACCGACCTAGGTAAACGTTATGAAGATCGCCCAGGCGGTTATACTCGTATTCTTAAGTGCGGCTTCCGTGCTGGTGACAACGCTCCAATGGCATACATTGAGCTAGTTAACCGCCCAGTAGTTGAACAAGAAGTAGAGTCTTCAGAAGATTAATTTCTTCAGGTTTAGCTTTTAGCTAAGCCACTTAAAAAACCCAGCTTCGGCTGGGTTTTTTTATGTTTGATTTTTATGCTCACTTTTATTTCAGTTTTTATCCACTATCCACTATCCACTATCCACTATCCACTATCCACTATCTTTACTTTAGAGTTTGATATATAGTCGAAAATACTTTCAGGAAGTTATATTACAAGGATAAGAAATGAATAAAGTATTTGGTCTAGCTGGGTTGATTCTGTTTTCTTCTGCTAACGCAGGTTTTGCCACAGCAGGTGATGTTGAATCTAAAGCAGACATTGATGGTAAGCGGTATACAGACGTTGCTGCGATGTCATCGTCGGACTTTAATCGGCACCTTTCGTTTACGGTCGTTTATCAACCTTTCAATGGTCTTGATCAGCACACAAAAAAAGTAACAACCTCAAAACAGCTTGCCCCTTCAAGCCTTACAACATTATTGAGCATCGAGTCTTCTAATGAACCGGCGGCTAGTCTTGGTGATGTTAAAACCTATAAAACAGTGACTATAACGGATGGTCTTTCTTACGATCATTTTTGGCAATATACATTAATAGAGCAAAAAAATGCAAAGCGGTGGTTATTAACAGAACAGAGAAGTTCAGCACTGCTGAAATCTTAACTGACTTCAATTTGATCAGTCTTCGAGCTGTTTAATTACTTTTTTGAAAACGGAAGCAGAAAGTGAGTAACTTACTCGCTTTCTGCTTCAAAATAACGGTCTTAATCTTCTTTTAACCACTTAGCTACATCTTTAGCAAAATAAGTCAAAATACCGTCCGCTCCGGCACGTTTAAAGCACAACAATGATTCCATCACAACAGACTTCTCATCTAACCAGCCATTCTGTGCAGCAGCTTTATGCATCGCGTATTCACCACTGACCTGATATGCAAACGTAGGAACTGCTAATTCAGTTTTCACTCGACGTACAATGTCAAGATATGGCATGCCTGGTTTAACCATTACAGTGTCAGCGCCTTCAGCTATATCTAAAGCGACTTCATGTATTGCTTCATCGCTATTTGCCGGGTCCATTTGGTAGTTTTTCTTGTTACCGCCTTTAAGGTTGCCTGCAGAACCTACTGCGTCTCTAAAAGGACCGTAATAGGCACTAGCGTATTTTGCTGAATAGGCCATGATTTGGGTGTTAATGTATCCGGCTTCTTCTAACGCTTGTCGTATTGCGCCAATACGCCCATCCATCATATCTGATGGCGCGACCATATCCGCTCCTGCTTCAGCATGAGAGAGTGCTTGCTTGACTAGTAGTTCAGTGGTTACATCATTGAGCACATAGCCATCTTCATCGATTATTCCGTCTTGGCCATGAATAGTGAATGGGTCTAAGGCGACATCTGTAATAACCCCAAGTTCAGGGCATTTTGATTTGACGGCCCTAACTGCTTTTTGAGCCAGGCCTTCAGGGTTATAGGCTTCTTCAGCATCCAGCGATTTTAACGCCGCAGGGGTAACAGGAAACAAAGCAATAGCGGGGATCCCAAGTGATGTTAACTCTTCTGCCTCAGCTACTAATAAATCAATCGAGATGCGATATACACCAGGCATCGATTCTACTTCTTCACGGCGATTTTTACCTTCAACCACAAACATTGGATAAATTAAATCATTGACCGTCAGATTATTTTCTGACATTAAACGGCGACTAAAGTCATGTTTTCTTAAGCGGCGCATACGGCGGTTCGGGTAACTTCCAGTAACGAGGTTCACACTTTACTCCTTAGTTTTTTGATATTTAAGCGGCAACAACTTGATTTCTACCTGAATTTTTTGCCTGATAAAGCGCTTTATCTGCTGCTGAAAATAAAGCGGTTTCTGGCGTTTCAGCATCAACGATGATAGTTGATACTCCTATACTTACAGTCACGTTTAGTTGTGCAGATTCTGTTTTTATTTTAGTGCTTTCGATTTTCTGTCTAATTAGTTCAGCAACTTTTTCTGCCCCTTTGCTATCAGTATTTGATAACAATATCGCAAATTCTTCCCCACCATAACGACAAACATAATCATTAGGCCGACTTAATGCATTTCTTGCAATTTGACTAATGGCGACTAAAACATCATCACCGGCTAGATGTCCGTAAGTATCGTTAACATCTTTAAACTTATCAGCATCTAACAACAGCATCGAAAGTGGAGTGAGCAGACGGCGGCTGAGTCGATACTCAGCACTTAGCCGTTGGTCAAAAAACTTTCTATTTTTTGCTCCAGTGAGGGCGTCATTAGTGGCTTGCTCTTCGAGTTGGCGATTTTTTTCCTGAAGCTCTAAGAGAGTCATATTAAGTTCGAAGTTACGTTCATCAACAGTGGCTTCTAATGTGTCTTGCTCTTCTTGATGAGCAGTAAGTTGTTCTAAATAGTCTTTTGCAAGCCTTTGGTGTGTGATGATCTGCTGTTGTTGTTTCTTGATACGCTTATATTGTTTGTTATTAAACTCTTCTGCTAGCTGGACTGCAAGGACTAATACGTGTGCAAAAACGCCGATTTGGAAAAGATTGTTAACTATCGGATTAAACGTAATCAAGCCGATTACCTGCATTAACTTTAAGCTAAAAGCTGCAATCAAGAGGATGAAGGAGGCCAAAAAAAGCTTGGAAGGTTGTTCGCCTTTTCGTAGGCTTATAATCTGCATTGACGTGATTGCGGCTACAGATAAGTAAAAAAGTGTTACGCCGAGGTAAAAGTCTAGCTGCTCTGGTAGCACTAAGGTCAATAAGCTTATTAATACGGTAGCTGAACCAAACCAAGTGAACATTCGATAAACTTTCACCTGTAATAGGCTTTTTAGCTTTAGAATTGACAGAGAGATTGTAATAAGGAAATAGCATGCGGCGCCGATTAACAATGGCGTGGAAATATTATGCATCCATGCAAAGTCTGGCCATAAGTAAAAGCTTGAATACCCCTCGATCGCTAATAGCAAAAAGAGTAAGGTTACGATATAGGCACCGAAATTAGCATAAATTCTTTTTAAGTTTACTGAATACACATATACGCAGCACATTAATATCGTTAGCAGTCCACCTATTAACATGCCTGTTGTAATACTAGATGCTTCACTTTCGGCACTGGCATCGGTAAAGGTAATAAACCTAAATGGTAAGGAGTATGCCGCAATATCTTTCGAGTTTAGATAAACCGTTAGCATCTTTCCATTAGGTTTTGGTAAAGGGAATAGTAAAGTTCGTGTTAGTAACGGGCGAAATGAAACAGGGTGATCAGTACCAGCGATGAAACTGCTATGTTGCTGCTCATCTATCAAGTGAACTTCAATGCTACTGATTAATGGGTTGCTTATTTCTAATAAGAGGGGCTCTGAACCGTGTTGGAAATGTTCAGATTTCAACGTAAACCTAATCCATTGATTAGCTGCTCTTAGTGTCTTGTCTCGTGCTGCATGATGCCATTGATCATTATGTAGTTTGCTAACTTGAGAAAACGAAAGCTGATTATGGTCGCTATTAAGGCGCTCTATGACTAATTCATCAACATTGATGGCGGAGTTTTTTTCTACGGCGATAACGCATGAAGAAAATGACACTAAGCAGGTGAAGGTTGTAACGATTAATAATATTAAATGCAGTGTTAATCGAGACATCTAGTTAACCTTTGTTTTATTTAATGTCAAAAAATTGCTTAGTGGTTTTATAGCAGTTCTTTGATAGCTGCTCTAACGATTGACCCCTTGCTTGCGCTACGCGTGCTGCTATATGAGGCAAATTTGCCGGTACATTATTACGCGATTTGGGTTTTGGTTTCAAATCTCTCGGAATTAAATATGGGGAATCCGTTTCTAACATCAAACGGTTATCTGGGATTAAGTGAACACTCTCTAATAAGTGTAACCCGCGCCGCTCATCACAAATCCATCCCGTAATGCCTATGTGTAAATCCAGAGATAATAGATCGTTTAACTCACTTTCTTCACCAGTGAAACAGTGAACAACCCCTTTAGATATATCGCTTTTATATCGTTCGAAAATTGTAATAAAGCGGTCGTGAGCATCTCGTTGATGCATGATGATAGGCATATTTAGGGTAGCTGCTAACTCTAGTTGAGCTTCAAATGCATACTCTTGTTTTGGTCTCGGAGAAAAATCACGATTAAAATCTAAACCGCACTCACCCAATGCGACTACTGTCGGCTCTTGTGCAAAAGCTGATAGTTGAGCGATAGAATGTTGATCAAAAGTTTTTGCATCATGCGGGTGAATACCTGCTGTTGCGTAAATTGAACCTGGGAACCGCTTACTTAATAAAATGGCTTTTTCAGTGTTGACAATGTTACAGCCCAAAGCGATTAAATGATTAACATTAACCGCTTTTGCCTCTTCAATGATTTGCTCGACGCGAGTTTCTAGCGGACCATTACTGATGTTGACAGCTATATCTATATAAGACTCAGGCATTATTTAAGTCGCTTGATCTTGATACGGCTATTGGCTGTTGGTTTTTGAAGAAAGAATGAGCCCCAGGCTCCTTTTGACACAATAACCTGCTCATCTGTCTTTAAACGGAAACGCTTGGAGTCTCGTTGTTGCCAAATTTGACCGTTTTTAAAGGTAATCTTTAATTTTCCATGAGGATTTTTTTGGACTTTTTGTACTGTAAACGTTAGCGATTCCGGTGTTTGTGTAATAACTTTTGACTCGAAACCAAACTGTTGAGTAAGTTTTTTGGGTTCAGCTACATTTACCACTGCTTTTGGTTTAGCCGTCTCTAGTATTACTTCTGACTTAGCTAGCGAGACCTCTTTACCTTTAGGTGCTTTTTCCTTTTTTATTACTAGTGAGTCAAAACATGTTAAGCGCTTTTTATTATCTTCAAATTTAGCGCAGTGTTGTATTTTATCTTGAGTACTTTTTGCAGATGCATTAAATGCAATTAGTAGTAATACAGTGATTGATAGTGATAACAATTTCATAAATAAAACCTACTCTTCGACGGTGTTGTTGTCAGTATTTGGGCGGTAGAGTGAAGCAATGAGTAAGCCACATTCAAATAATATAAGCATTGGAATTGCGAGCATCGATTGAGAAATAATGTCAGGTGGTGTTAATAACATACCAACTACAAATGCACCCACTACAACGTAGGGACGTTTTGCTTTAAGGCTTTCTGGTGTAGTGACACCAGCCCAGCACATTAAGATAATCGCAATAGGAATTTCAAAGGCAAAACCAAAAGCAAAAAATAGCTTAAGAACAAAGTCTAGGTAACTCTCGATATCTGTCGCAATAGTGACCCCTTCAGGAGCTACACTAGTGAAAAAACCAAATATCACTGGAAAAACCACATAATAGGCAAAGGCTATACCTGCATAAAATAAGATTGTGCTGGCGCATAAAAGAGGTAAAACCAAACGTTTTTCGTGCTTATAGAGCGCTGGGGCGATAAAACTCCAGATCTGATGGAGCACAAAAGGAATTGCAATAAAAAATGACAACATCAAGGTTAACTTAAAAGGAGCGAAAAATGATGATGTCACCCCTGTCGCAATCATTGACGTCCCTTCGGGCAATTGCTCTTTTAATGGTTGTGAAACGTATATGTAAAGATCGTTCGCAAAATAGACGAGACCGATGAAAATGAGCAGAACGCTAAAAATGGCTTTTAATAAACCATTCCTAAGTTCCATTAGGTGTGAAATAAGCGGTTGCGAAGACGTTGACATAATTATTCTTTAGCTGGAGGAGTCGAGTTACTCGGTTTAGTTTCATAGGGGCGAGTAACTTCTTGGGCGGCCTGTTGTAATGTTTGAACCGACTTCCTTAACTCTTCAGGAATCGCCTCACTATTAAGATCGCTAGAGATACTTTCAGCTTTTTTCAAATCGCTGTGTAACTTTTCAATTTCAAGTTCTTGTTCAAGCTCATTCTTAACGTTTTGGGCCATTCGTCGTGTGGTTTTAATCCAGCCTGACACAGTTCTAACCGCTGTTGGTAGCCGTTCAGGACCTAAAACAATAAGCCCTAAAATACCAATGACAATGAGCTCCCACAGACCGATATCGAACATAAAGAGTTAAACCTGCTCTTTTTTGTTTTCTACCGATTCAGCCTGCTCTTTAGTCGCTGTTGTATCAGCGGTTTTGTTATCTAAAGACTGTGACTCATCATTGTTCATCGCTTTTTTAAAGCCTTTTACAGAAGAACCCAGATCGCTACCTAAGTTACGTAATTTTTTTGTACCAAATAATAAAACGATGATCACAGCAACAATCAATAATTGCCAAATTCCAATGTTACCCATAACGGCTCCAGTTATTCTTATAAAAACTTAATTACACCTATTCTAATCGTTTTTTGACTAGTCTGTATAGCTGCTTTTATCTTGCCATGCTTTAAACCAACAAAAGATTGAACCAATACTTGTTGCTAGCAATAAGCCATCGCTCTTATCATGAAGGTAAAGTAGCGTACTTGATAGCAGCAGGCAGCTGCCAATAATTAAAAAGAACTGGCTCCGCTGTTGTAGGTGTTGATTGCGCAGTAATCGCTGTTGATTCTTCTGCCATTGTGCTTGCTGCTTTTGCTGACGCTTTAAACTGTCATAAACTAAATTTGGCAGTTCAGGCATCTTCTCTAGCCAAAATGGCCCGTTCGCTTTTACTGCTTGGTAAAACGCTTGCGGCCCCATCTGCTCTTTAAGCCAGCGCTCTAAAAACGGTTTGGCGGTTTGCCATAAGTCGAGTTCTGGGTAGAGCTGGCGGCCAAGCCCTTCAATATAAAGTAAAGTTTTTTGAAGCAGCACTAGTTGAGGCTGAACTTGCATATTAAATTGACGAGCCGTATCAAACAGGTTGATTAATACATGGCCAAAGGATATCTCAGCTAGCGGCTTAGCGAAAATCGGTTCGAGAACATGACGAATAGCAAACTCAAATTCTTCAACATTGGTATCACTGGGTACCCACCCTGAATCCACGTGAAGCGTTGCAACTTTGTGATAGTCACGATTAAAGAAGGCGGCAAAGTTTTCCGCAAGATAGCGCTGATCTTCTTTGTTTAATGTCCCTACAATGCCACAATCAATGCCGATGTACTTTGGATTATGGGGTGTCTCTTTAGAAACAAAGATGTTGCCTGGGTGCATATCTGCATGAAAGAAACTATCACGGAAGACTTGAGTGAAGAAGACTTCAACACCACGTTCCGCTAATAGTTTAAGATCCGTGTTTTGTGCTTTTAATTGTTCAATATCTGCAACAGGTATCCCAAAGATACGCTCAATGACTAGCATGTTTTTAAAGCAATACTCTGGGTATATTTCAGGGATGTATAATGAATCTGAGTTGGTAAAATTACTGCGTAACACCTGAGTGTTGGCTGCCTCTTTACTCATGTCCAATTCATTGAGAATGGTACGACGATACTCTTCAACGACTTCGACTGGGCGCAATCGCTCACTGTGTTGTGGTAATACCTTGGTCAATAGCTTGGCAAAGGTTGCCATTAAATCGGTATCACTCTTTATGATGTTAGTAATCTCAGGACGAATAACCTTGATGACGACTTGCTGCTGCGTTTCTTTTAATGTTGCAGTATGCACTTGTGCAATCGATGCGCTGGCGAGGGGAACTGAATCAAAATGATCGAATACTTTCTCAATAGGTTGCTCAAGGTTTCTTGTAATCAGCTCTATCGCTTGCTCACTAGGAAATGGCGCGACATTATCTTGTAACTTACTTAACTCTTTGGCTAGTTCCGGAGTGAGTAAATCGCGGCGAGTAGACAGCATTTGGCCAAACTTTATATAAACGGGGCCGAGCTTTTCTAAGCTTAAGCGCAAGCGTTCGGCTTGGGATTTATCTTGGTGTTGATTGGTGAGCCAAAAGAAACAATAACGTCCAGCACGTGCATACCAAGGCAATAAGTGCCATGGAATGAATTCATCTAATCCATATTGAAAGAAAACTTTATTTAATTGATAAAAGCGGCGTAGGCGAGAGAACTTCATTAATGCGTTCCAAGAGAGTTAGTTAATTGTAGTAAACGTTCTGTACGCTGCTCTAGTTCTGAGACTTGATCGCTAAAGTGTACAAATTCTAGCTGGCCTAAAACGAGCCGTTTTTCTTGTGACAAATACTCGGCTAACTGTTGTTTACTTTCCAGGCTTTTATGATGGAGGCCTGATAAGGTTTTTTTAACACCTAAAGTCGCTCGATGTGCAACTAGGTCTCCCGTGTAGTGTGACAAAAGTTCAGCCCAATCGATGTCTAATTCCGTTACTAAGTCGGCAAACTGTTGTAAAACTTTGATATCACCTTGAATAACTAGCTGATCTTGTTTTATCAGTTCGCTGATATTCGGCGTGTTTTTTAAGGCTGCAAGCGTGTTTAAGGCTAATCCTAATTCAACATCACACTTACCTTCATAACGATTGAGCACATCGATTTTTGTTGAACTAAAGTGAAAATATAGAGGCTGCTTATATTCAGCTAGGGTGACGGCAATGGTCTTTCCTAGCAATGGTTGCATCCGTAAATGGTGGGTTCTATCTAATGTAAGTAGATGGTTGAGTGCTGTTTCAACAACAGCACTGATTAAAGTAGGGAAGGGCATGACGCAACCTTAGAACTTATAACCACGGTGTAATGCAACAATACCGCCAGTTAAATTATAAAACTGAGTTTGTTCAAAACCAGCGCTATCCATCATGCCTTGTAATGTCGCTTGATCTGGGTGCATGCGAATAGATTCTGCTAAATATTTATAACTCTCACTATCGTTAGCTATGACTTTTCCCATTGTTGGTAGTAAGTTAAAGCTATACATGTCATAAGCTTTAGAGAGAAGTTCATTGCTTGGCTTTGAAAACTCTAATACTAAGAGGCGTCCACCAGGCTTTAATACACGGTACATTGAACGTAACGCTTTATCTTTATCGGTGACGTTTCGTAGCCCAAAAGCAATAGTAATAAGATCGA
Organism: Psychrobium sp. 1_MG-2023; assembly: GCF_030689115.1. Taxonomy (NCBI): domain Bacteria; kingdom Pseudomonadati; phylum Pseudomonadota; class Gammaproteobacteria; order Alteromonadales; family Shewanellaceae; genus Psychrobium; species Psychrobium sp. 1_MG-2023. The sequence continues at coordinate 62,680 of NZ_JAUYVJ010000023.1, forward strand.
ATGTATTGTCTGGGAATGGCAATGCTTCTGCATTGGCTTGCACATAATCAACGTTAGATACGACACCTAGATCGCGTAACTTATCACGACCTACTTTAAGCATCGAATCATTTATATCAGCTAATACGACCTGACCTTTGTCGCCAACAACACGAGAAAATTTGGCCGTTAAATCGCCTGTACCACCGGCTAGATCTAATACTTTCTGGCCAGGACGAATACCGGAACAATCAATGGCAAAACGCTTCCATAAGCGATGAACACCAAATGACATTAAGTCATTCATAATGTCATACTTAGCGGCAACGGAATGAAAAACGTCAGCGACCTTGGTGGCTTTTTCTTCAACCTTTACTTGTTCATAGCCAAAATGGGTTGTTTCATTATCGGTGTTGCTCATTGTCAGGTTCTCATTGTCTAAATTACCCGCTAGTGTACTTGATGCAGTTCACTTTCTAAATACTCTGAGTAAATAAATCAGCGTAGATCAAAATTAATTAAATAAATATTGAACTAATAAAGATTATGCTGCTCTATTAAATTGACATTGAGTTATCTCTCTCATGTTTCCTGTAAGTGATTATTTGCGGCACCATCATTTGATGGTGCTTTTTTTTTACTGCACACCAGTAAATAACGGTCACTCTGTTGCCTCTCCAACCCTTTTGATTACATTCGCGGAAGAACGGAGCTATCTCATTAATAGCTTTGTCGTAGATTACCCTTTAAACTATCGGCTTTCTTTTTTAAGGGTAGTGCTATGCTAGCTGAGCAACGATATAAACATGGGCTAATGTTCGCTTTTAGCGCCTATATCATGTGGGGGATTGCGCCACTCTATTTTAAAGCGCTAGGCGATATTGGCGCTGTCGACATTTTATTACACCGAGTAGTATGGTCTTTTGCTTTTGTATTAATTGTAATTGCACTAATGCGCGGTTTTAGTAATATCAAGCAGTTATTTGCTCAGCGAAAAAAAATCCTCTTACTGGCGGTGACTTCCGTCATTATTGCTTTTAACTGGTTATTATTTATTTGGGCTATCAATAATGATCGAATGCTTGATGCGTCGCTAGGTTATTATATTAATCCCCTATTTAACATTTTGTTAGGTACGGTTTTCTTAGCAGAAAAACTGCGACGATTACAGTGGGCTGCTGTGGCTCTTGCCGCCATAGCCGTGTTGGTTGAGCTGATTTCATTCGGATCTATACCTTGGGTGTCGTTGGCATTAGCTAGCTCATTTGGTATTTATGGTCTCCTGCGAAAAAAAATTAATATCGATGCGTTGAGTGGCTTGTTTGTAGAAACGTTGTTCTTATTACCCGTTGCTTTAGCTTATTTATGGTTAATTGATCATAGCTCGATTGAATTACTGATGAGTGACTTAACTTATAGCCTATTATTGGTTGCCGCGGGTGTAGTGACAACGTTACCGCTATTAGCGTTTTCAGCGGCTGCTATCAGAATACCATTATCAACTTTAGGTTTTATTCAATATATTGGGCCGAGTCTAATGCTGCTATTGGCAGTTTTTGTTTATGGAGAAGCCTTTTCAATGGAAAAAGCGATAACCTTTGGCTTTATTTGGCTGGCTCTTATTGTTTATAGTTACGATGGTTTAATGAATCATCGCAGGAAAAAGCAAGCGTTATCAGCCGGGTAATGATAACGCTTGCTCATCGAGCCAGTGTAGCATTCGCTCAGGGTAATCAGTAAATAAACCGTCGACTCCCATCGCAGCAAACTCGTCAAACTGTAGATGATTATTGACGGTATAAACAAATACCTTTAAGCCGCGCTGGTGAGCATCATCAATTATTTGTTGATTAATCGACTGAGCACAGAGGTTAATTGACCAAGCGTTAAGCTGCTGTGCAAACTCGGCATACCCAAGCATAACTCCAGCGCTTAATGCGCCAATACGACATTGTGGTTGCTGTTGCTTTATCCATTGTAGTTGATGATGAAAAAAGCCAGAGACTAAAAAATCTTGATACTGCCAACCTCGACTCACATATTGTTCAATTAATGCGAGAACCAACGCTGCGCTATTAGCATCTTTTAATTCAATATTTATTTTTGCGCGGTGATTAACAAGTTCAATTGCTTCATTTAATAAGGGGATTTGTTGACCGTTGCCTGCATCTAACTGGCGTAATTCGTTCAAGCTATAGTGTTCAATATGACCGTGGCCGTTGGTGGTGCGATCAAGGTACTCATCGTGTAATACAATGACTTGACCTGAATGTGCTCTAACATCAATTTCAATCCATGTTGCGCCCTGTTCTAATGCCACATCGATAGCGGCTAGGGTATTTTCAGGTGCATAGCCTCGAGCGCCACGGTGAGCAATACAAATCATTATGCAACCTCAGTGGCAGGAAAGTGACAAACCTCATGATTAGGTTGCCATTGCGGAAACTTTGTCATCACTTGCGCGAAAGCGTGCATGGCTAGAAAGCTCGACAGCCATTGTTGGAGCCTAGGGTAGGGAGCAGCATCAAACCAAGTTTTATCAACATGAGCAAATTGACGAATAAAAGGAAATATTGCGATGTCAGCATAACTATAGCTATCACCGAATAAGAAATCTTGTTCGGTCAGCATTTGTTCTAGTCTTTGTAGAAAAAACTCGCCTTGCTTTCGGTACTCGCTCTGCGTGTGCTCAGGATGGCGGTCAAAATATTTATAACGATCGAGTTGTTGCTTAAAATCATTATCATTGTAGTCAATCAATTCAACCTGCGTCGCTGTCGCCAATGCCAAAGTCGGACTAGCTGCATTGTTAATGGCCCAGTCCATAATTTCACGGCTTTCCTCAATTACTTGGCTATCTGCTAGCACGAGCACTGGCACAGTACCTTTTGGAGAATATTCTAGTAATGAGTGTGGCTTATCTTTTAAAACGACTTCACGTAACTCTGTTGTGGTGTCGTTAAGGTAGATTGCCATACGCGCACGCATAGCGTACGGGCATCGTCTAAAGCTATATAAAATTGGCAGTGTATTCATGGTGTCATTAAATTGGAGGTAATTGTTTATATTGTAGCGGGTAAAAACGAGACTTCACAGTTCAGACTGCTCTGGATATTTGAGAGTGCTGTCATAGTAGCCTATCAACTGGTCAAGCCGGATTTTCACTTGTAGTGAAAATAATTATCATTCATTATGTGTCGCAATCGTTACTGTTTATTTAAGGAAGTATCAGTGTGTATTAACGATACCATGCTCTCTACGGTGCAATTGGTTCATTTAATTGAAAGTAAGAATTTTGGCGTAGAGTATCAACCTATTATTGACGTTCGAAATAAAGAGGTGTTTGCTTACGAAGCGCTTGCGCGATTTTATAATTGTTCGGACAAGCCTATTCGCCCCGATCATGTCTTTGCCGCATTACATGATAATCCATTATCTTTATATCAGGTGGAGCTAGCGCAGAAGAAGTTACAATTGGCTAATGCTCCTCACTCACATCGATTATTTGTTAACCTCGATCAAGATTCATACTTTGTGTGTGACAGACATGATGAGCCAAATGCATTTCTTAATTTGTTTAAAGAGTATCACACGACCTTGGTGGTTGAGTTAATCGAAAACTCAGAAATTAGTGATGCGAGAAAAAGTCTGGAAATGATTAACCTGATGAAGGAAAACAATATCAAGACTGCGTTAGATGATGTGTGTAACGAACACTCGATGCTCTCGACGCTGGTATTAGAGCGAGTCAATTACATTAAGTTTGATCGCTACGTTATGCTAAACCGCCATCGGCCAGCATTTTTAACGTTACTTGATGCGTTGATTTCTTATGCCAAGGCGGCTAATAAACCACTTATTTTAGAAGGTGTTGAGACTGAGGAAGACTTCGCCTTTGCTCAAGAGATTGGGGTGGATTATGTGCAAGGCTTTTTGTTTAAGTCACAGTTTATCAACATTCGTGCTTAAGCCTCTCAAATTTGCATGCCAAAACAAAAAAAGCGCCAGTTAAACACTCGCGCTTTTAGTTAACCCAATTATTTAACGGGTAGTTTAAATCACTTCAAGTCGGGCGTAGGCAACAAATAACCATTTTGTTCCGACATCATCGAAACTCACTTCAACCCGAGATTGTGCGCCGCTACCCTCATAATTAATAATCGTACCATCACCAAACTTACTATGTGTTACACGTTGACCTAAACTGAGACCTGTTTCGTTAAACTGCTCTTGGCTTTGATTAAAGCGATTGTACTGTGTTGGTCGAGACACTTGGGTGGTTAAGCGGATTTCGTCAACGAGCTCACTGGGGATTTCTCGAATGAAACGTGATGGTTTATGAAACTTTTCTTGGCCGTATAAACGGCGCGACTCGGCGTGACTAATATAGAGCTTTTTCATCGCCCGCGTGATCCCAACATAGGCGAGACGGCGTTCTTCTTCCATTTTATCCGGCTCTTCCATGGTGCGGGTACTTGGGAACATACCTTCTTCAACACCAGCGATTAATACCATTGGGAACTCGAGCCCTTTGGCACTGTGCATCGTCATTAGTTGTACCGCATCGTCATATTCATCGGCTTGAGAGTCACCTGATTCAAGTGCTGCATGAGATAAGAAGGCGTTTAATGGCGTCATTTCTTCCGCTTCTTCTGGAATAATAAAATCATTCATAGCCGTTAATAGCTGATCTAAGTTCTCGATACGGTCTTGGGCACGATCGCCTTTTTCATTTTGATACATGGTTTTTAAGCCACTGTGATTAACCACAAAGTCAGTCATTGAGCGCAGACTCATTTCGGCACTATCATCTTCTAATTGTTCGATTAAAGACAGGAAGCCTTTTACTGCATTGGCCGCACGCCCAGTCAGTATCTTTTCACTAAGTAGTAATTTACTCACTTGCCATAATGTCATCCCTTGTTGACGGGCATTATGGCGGAGTTTATCTAGGGTGGTTGCACCGATACCACGCGCAGGAGTATTAACCACACGCTCAAATGCCGCATCATCATCGCGATTACTCATTAGACGTAAATAACCTAAGGTATCTTTTATCTCTAGACGATCATAGAAGCGTAAACCGCCATAGATACGATAAGGCAATTGTTGTGCTAGTAACGCTTCTTCAATCACGCGTGATTGAGCATTACTGCGGTATAAGATAGCCACTTCTTCTAAGTTACCACCTTGCTCGTGCCATTCTTTAATTTTATTACTAATAAATCGAGCTTCGTCTAATTCATTAAATGCAGCATAAAGAGAAATGGGGTCGCCTTTGTTATCTTCGGTCCACAATTTTTTACCTAAGCGTTCAGTGTTATTGCTGATCACTGCATTAGCAGCTTCAAGAATATTTGAGGTGGAGCGATAGTTTTGTTCAAGCTTGATGGTTTGCGCTTTAGGGTAATCGGTTAAAAAGCGTTGTAGGTTTTCAACTTTAGCGCCGCGCCACCCATAGATTGATTGGTCATCATCGCCAACAATCATAATATTGTTGTGCTGACCCGCCAGCATCTTAATCCACGCATACTGAATGTTATTGGTATCTTGGAATTCGTCGACCAGAATATTGCTAAAGCGTCGTTGGTAATGACTTAGTACTTGTGGGTTATTTAGCCATAACTCATGTGCGCGCAGTAGTAATTCAGCAAAGTCGACTAGGCCGGCACGATCGCAGGCATCTTGATAGGTTTTATACAGATCGCGCATGGTTGTTTCATACGCATCGCCATAAGTTTCAATATGCTTAGGTCTGAGCCCTTCATCTTTATGGCTGTTGATATACGACTGTACTTGGCGTGGTGGAAAGCTTTTCTCATCAAGGTTCATTGATTTTAAAATGCGCTTAAGCATTTTAAATTGATCGTCAGAGTCGATCACTTGAAAGTTCTCAGGTAACTTAGCTTCGCTATAGTGCATACGCAACAAGCGATGGGCAATACCATGAAAGGTCCCGATCCACATTTTACCCAGTTGATCGCCCAGCAGGCTCTCAACACGATAGCGCATTTCTTTAGCCGCTTTATTGGTAAAGGTTACTGCTAGAATAGAAAACGTTGAATGTTGCTCTACTTTTAATAGCCATGCAATGCGATGAACTAATACCCGAGTCTTACCACTACCAGCGCCTGCTAATACTAGCTGATTGCCTGGTTGTGCTGCCACGGCATCACGCTGTTTATCATTTAAGCCATCGAGTAGTAAGGAAACGTCCATCATTAAAGTTCTTGTTGTTGAATAATGGCTCAACTATAGCAAACACTGTACGTAAATACACTGTTTGTGGTTTAAATATAGGGTGTGACGATAACGCTATTTGAGTAATTGTTTTAGTTGAGTAATAGTCGACAGTTCAAATGTTGGGAGTTGCAGCGACCCTTTTCTGTGCTGAATTAATTGTTGTGTTGGATTATACCAACCACTTTGCCAGCCTGCGTTATTTGCACCAACAATATCTGAGATCGGGTGGTCACCAATATATAGTATTGATTGTTGGGGGAGTGCTAACCGCTGTTGTGCTTGAGTAAATAAACACTGGGCAGGCTTCATCGGGCAGTGTTGATTAGGGTGGAGTGCAAATTCGAATAAATGACCTAGCCCCAGTTTGTGAATGTCGGCATTCCCGTTTGAAATAACAAATAAGCGAAACTGTCTACCTAGTTCAGTTAATGTGTTGAGAGTGTTTGGTGTAATGGTGATTTTATTGCGCCATTGTAAAAATACGCTTAACGCTCGTTGACTACCCATCACTGCTTCATCAACACTATAACCCAATGAGAGTAGCCCTTGTTCAATGGATACTCGGCGGGATAATGAAATGTCATGAGCTAAGCTTGGCTGGTGGACAACCGCGGTTAAGCGTAGTTGTAGCCAGTCATTAAGTGTTAGTTTTTTAGTTTTTGGAAATTGCTGCAGAAGATATTGTTGTAACTGTTGCTCGGCGTGCGCTAAAACCGGTTGATTGTCATATAAGGTATCATCTAAATCGAAACCTATGGCAAGGGGGCGCTGATAAGTTTTATAAAAATGCATGGTGAGATAATTGCACTGAGCGAATGCTAAAGCATTCGCTGAATGAGGCTTGAGATTAAACGACATAATTGCGACAGCATCAAGTTGTCCGCTTCGGGGTGAAAGTGATGCGGGTCATCACTGGCAATAGCTAATAATCCTTGCTCGCCATGCTTACCTAAGGCGATTAGAGCGACAGACCCTATGATTGGTTGCTTAAACAATAATTGCTGCTCTTGTTGATTGATACGACCAAAATAATGATTAGCACGCCCAAGACGCTGTACGAGTAAGTTCTCTAACTCATTTCGTCTTATCGCTAGCTCTGTTGGTGCCTCTGTTGAATATAAGAAAAGAGTGGTTGGGCTTAATGACAGTTGCTCATTAAAGTATTGCGATAATGTGTGCTTAAGCTCAATGACGTTACTGCACTGTAATAATTCAAAGAATAATTTGGCGAATGTTTGATATAGCGCTTGGTTCTGCGCGGCAATCGACATCAGTGAGGTAATTTCATCTTCTAATGAATTGATCTTAGTGCGCATTAATTGCTGCTGGCGTTCAACTAAAGAGATCGCGCCCTGCTGTGCGCTGGGCAAACTTAGTTTTGATAATAATTGCTGGTGGCGCTGAAAAAAATCAGGGTGTTGCTCTAAATATTCTGCGACGATTGACTCATCTAGTAGATCCGATAATTCTTGTATTGTACTCATGCTCGTAAACTCACTATCGCAACTGTGTTGTTAAAACTGCATCTAATTTAAAGCTTAATTTGGCCATCATAAACATGCTGCGCCGGACCAGTCATTTTCAAGACGCTGCGATCTCCTCGCCAATTAATTTTGAGGCTACCACCGGGTAAGTCAACGGTAACGGTATGATCTAGTACACCTTGTTGTTGGCCAACGGCTACAGCTGCGCAAGCGCCTGTACCACAAGCCTGAGTTTCACCGACACCACGCTCAAATACTCGAAGTTTTATGTGGTTACGAGAAACTATTTCCATAAAGCCAATATTAGCTTGTTCAGGAAAGCGCTCATGTGATGTTAATGCAGGACCTAGTGTATCAACGGGTGCTGTGTCTACATCATCTACAGTAACAACACAATGTGGATTGCCCATTGAGACTACGCCACATAAAACAGTTTGCTCTTCGGTACGAAGAATGTAATTAGCTTCTTGCTTATTGGCTTGAAAAGGGACTTTCGATGGTTGGAATTGCGGTACCCCCATAGAAACAGTAACTAAGCCATTTCGTTCATGCTTTAACTGTAGCTTACCGCCTTTACAGCTGACGCCTAAGCGATAACGGTTGCTTAGGCCTTTCAAGCGGACAAAACGGGCAAAGCAGCGAGCGCCATTTCCACAGTTCTCGACTTCACTACCATCAGCATTAAAGATGCGGTAATGAAAGTCGAGATCGGGATCATAAGGAGCTTCAACCATTAGTAATTGGTCAAAGCCAATACCGGTATGGCGATCCGCTAAGCGAATGATTTGTTCTTTAGACAGAAATACATTCTGCGACACAGCATCGACCATGACAAAGTCATTACCAAGGCCGTGCATCTTTGAAAAATTTAATAACATTTAATTTCTTATAATTATACAACTGATCAGTTAAAAGCTATTAATCATCAATTGTCTTTGCTTCGCCTCGCCATAAATCAGCTAAAGTTTCGCGTTGGCGAATTTGGATGGCGCGATCTTTATCGACCATGACTTCAGCTGCCTTTACTCGAGAGTTATAATTTGATGCCATTGTGAAACCATAAGCACCTGATGAACGTACGGCAATTAAGTCGCCAGAGTTTAGGGCTAAATCACGTGATTTCCCTAAAAAGTCACCGGTTTCACAGATAGGACCAACCACATCATAATTTTTAGTGGCTTGTGTCGTTTGTTTAACTTCAACAATCTCTTGCCATGCACTATATAGTGAAGGTCGGATTAAGTCATTCATTGCGGCATCGATTATGGCAAAATTTTTGTCAGGCGTTTCTTTTAAGTATTCGACCTTAGAAACTAATATCCCAGCATTTGCCATAATCGCACGCCCCGGTTCGAAAATAATAGTTAGCTCAGGGTGATCCACTAAGCAATCAGCTAATGCACTGGCATACTCTGCTGGTTGAGGAGGTGTTTCATCTTGATAAGTAACGCCCAAGCCTCCGCCAACATCAATATGGCTAATCGTAATACCTTGCGCTTTCAATTGCTCAACCAACCCTAAGACACGTTTTAGGGCATCGGTGAAAGGTAATAGTTCCGTTAGCTGTGAACCAATGTGACAGTCGATCCCCTTTACTGCTAGCGATGGTGACTGAGCAGCAAACTGATAAGCGGCAATGGCATCTTCCATGCTAATACCAAATTTATTTTCTTTTAATCCCGTTGAGATATAAGGGTGAGTACCCGCATCGACATCGGGGTTAACACGAATAGATATTGGCGCAACTAAAGAAAGTTCTGCAGCAATAGCACTGATACGTTCTAGCTCAGGAACAGACTCGACATTAAAGCAATAGATGCCAACATCTAATGCATAACGAATCTCTTGGTCCGATTTACCAACGCCAGAGAACACAACTTTTTGAGGGTCGCCACCGGCTTCTAATACACGAGCTAGTTCACCCATAGAAACAATGTCAAAGCCAGAACCTAGTTTAGCTAGTGTATTTAAGATGGCCAAGTTTGAATTTGCTTTAACAGCGTAACAAACAAGATGAGGTTGATCGCCTGCTGCCTGATCGAATGCATGCCAGTGGCGTTCTATAGTTGCCCGAGAATAAACATAAAGTGGCGTGTCATATTGTTCTGCTAATTGGGTTACTGGAATCTCTTCAGCAAAAAGCTGTTGTTGTTTGAAGTTAAAATAGTCCATTAGTTTTGTTCTTTCTGTTGCGTAGGTTGAGGCTGATTTTTTTGTTGCTCTGGCTTGTCATGATAAAGCGGCCCTTTTTGACCGCAGCCAGATAATAAAATCAACAAAACAGTAAATATTGTAAGTTTTAGCATCTTTTATCCGGTGCTTATTAATTCAATTAGCCCTATAATCGCATTGTATATAGGAAAAGCAATGTTTTTGAGGATGATATGAACGATAGCGAATTTCACCAAATTGTAGACGACTACTTAATGGCCATTGAAGAAGCACTAGACGATGCGATGGTCGACTTTGATTATGAGACATCAGCTGGGGTGTTAAAATTAGCCTTTAGTGATGGCAGCCAAATCATTATTAACCGCCAAGAGCCGCTACACCAAATTTGGGTTGCGACAAAATTTGATGGTCATCATTTTGAATTAGCAGACCAAAAGTGGATCGACAATCGTACCGGCGATGAGTTATTAACATTAATAACTCAGAGTATCGAGCGTCAATCTGGTGTTGTTGTTACTTTACACGAGCCAACATAATGCCATCGACTATTACCAAGCAATTACAGTCAATTGTCAAAGAGCCAAAACAAACGGCCGATGCCGTGGTTATTTGGCTACACGGACTGGGGGATTCAGCAAAAGGTTTTTCCGATGTTGTTCCTGTATTAAAGTTAAGTTCGAATCATCGCATTCGCTTTGTCTTCCCAAATGCACCGCAACAACCTGTCACTATTAATGGTGGCTATGTGATGCGCTCATGGTATGACATCAAAACAATGGATCTCGAAGGACGTGCAGACCTTGCTACACTCCAACAAAGTGAACTACTGATAAAACAGCTGGTGGCAGAGCAGATCAATAGTGGGATTAAATCAGAACGTATTATTATTGCTGGTTTCTCGCAAGGCGGGGTGCTTGCACTATATACAGGCCTACGCCTTAAGCAAAAGGTAGCAGGGATAGCAGGTCTTTCATGTTATTTAGCTGAACAATCATTGCCAACATTTGGTAGTCAGGCTATTAATAGTAAAACACCTATCTTTAGCTCTCATGGCGAACAAGACATGACAGTCCCTTTTTCCGCAGGTAAAGAAGCGGCGAGACAATTAGCAGATGCAGGGTTTAATGTGCAATGGTCACAGTATCCGATGGAGCATTGGGTGTGCGAACCTCAGCTAAATAAGCTTGGCCAATGGATAGAACAAGCATTAGCGTAAAATAAATAGACAATTAAGCTGAATTATCGGCAGATCGCCTCATTTATAGACGCTTAAAATAAAAGATCAAAAAAGCCCTTGCCATGTGTCAGAAGATCCCTATAATGCGCATCCACTGACACGGGGAAGCAACTGCTAGAGCGCT